>JBEEPA010000123.1:0-7391 GCA_041191385.1 Bacteroidota bacterium
AAAAATATTTAATTTATTAAGATTAATAGCTTTTCAAATTGGCGGAGAAGTTTCCTTGCAGGAGCTGGGCAATCAATTGGGAATTAGTAAAAACACAGTAGAGAAATATTTAGATTTATTAAGTAAAGTTTTTATTTTGCATAAAGTAGAGGGTTTTAGCCGAAATTTAAGAAAAGAGATAACTAAAAACTCGCGTTGGTATTTTTTAGATAATGGAATTCGCAATGCTATTATTGCAAATTTTAACCCTATAGAATCCCGAAATGATATTGGTGCTTTATGGGAAAATTATATGATTAGCGAAAGGTTAAAATATTTAGAGTATAAAAAAATATCTTCTAACAATTATTTTTGGCGAACTTATAATCAACAAGAAATTGATTGGGTAGAGGAAAGAGATGGAGGTTTATTTGGTTACGAATTTAAATGGAAAGAAGAAAAAGTAAAAATCCCCTCTCTTTGGCAAAGCACTTACCCTAATGCAACATTTGAAGTAATTAACCAATATAATTTTGATAAGTGGTTAGAAACCTAACAACTCACACAGTTATAAAACTAATTGTTTTCAATAATATTCTATTTCCCTTTAAAATCGTTAATGTATGCAATAAACTCATATATATTTTCATGGGTTTCAAAATTAAGTTTTCTAATAAAACTATCTATACCGTATTCGTATTTTTATTGTACTTAAATAACAACGAACTTTTTTAGGGAGCTAGCCACTCTGTGACCTAGCTTAAAAATTTATCGTAATTGTGTTACTTTTATTTCATGTAAAATTATAATGACAAATCAATTATGATGTATAGATTTATTAAAACATTAAATTTACTTTTATTATCATTATTTTTTGTTTTAGGTGCAAAAAAAGGAAGCGCTCATAAAATTCCAATTAATCAACAAGTATATTTAGATAGTATTGTAACTTACATACCCAAAATGTATTTAAAAAATTTAGATAGCTTACACACATACTTACATGACAATGTATCTACAGATTACGAACGCGCTTATTTGTATTATGCTGTATTTGCTATTCATTACAGATATGATATAGCACGAACAAAATTAAAAAAGAAATACATTAAGGAATATACCACCTATTATACAGCATACACAAAAAAAGGAGTTTGTAGAGATTTTGCAATGCTTTACAAAGAGCTTTGTTCACGAAGTAATATTCCTTGTATTTTTGTTGTAGGTCGGGTAAAAACAAATTTCTTTGGGGTTGTTAAAGAGTTTTCTCGTTTAAATTTTTTTACACCAAATCACGCCTGGAATTTAGTTAAAATTGATAGTTCTTGGAAATATGTTGATGTTACTTGGGGTAGAGTTAATAGAGAAATAAAAAAATCTTATTTTTTATCAAATGGAAAAAAAGAAAAATCAAAAATTAAAATAGTTGAAGGTAAATATTTTGATGATTCTTTCGAGAATTTTTATAACAAGAGAAAGGCAATTCATCCAGCATTTTATGCTCAAGACACTGTTTTTACTTATAAAAGTAGTTTCAAGAAAATTGAAAACAGGAAAGTTTATAATGATAATTATGATTATGAAAAAGAATTACAAAAACTTTACGAAAACCCATATTATATATATTCTACCACCTTTAATCAAAATGGTCATGTATACTCTAAATTCAAAAGTTCTGGCACGTTAAATTTTCATATCCTTTGTTCACCTCAAAAACTTAAACGATCAGCTTTAGATCCGTTAGATAAAGATTTTCATCAAGAACATTATGAATTTTTAAAATCACTAAAAGAAAATGATTTAGATGCTTTTTATAAAATGTACCTTTTTCAAATTACAAAGCAATTCGAAGAAAAATATTCTAAATTAATCCAAAAATAATTCTTGATATTTATTGCATATTTTTAATTAAATAAACTAAGGTTTCATTAATTGATTTTACTTGTTTTAGCTTATCAGAAGTTTTACCTAAATTATTCCCTTTGGTTTTTATAATTTTATAAATATATTCTAAAACTTCAAAGAAACTTCCAAGGATTGAAAAAATGCTTTTTTCTTTTGTTTTATCTCTAAAATATTCTAATAATTCTTCTTTAGTAAATTTTGGATATTCATTACATTTTTCAATATAATAATTTTTGTTTTCAAGTTTAGACAGCTCTTTAAGAATGGTTATATTTCTATTATGAATGATCAAAAATTCATCTATAGAACTAATAACTGATACATCATTATAAAAATTTCCAATTAAATTTAATGATTTTGTCAGAATGTTTAAATCATAATTGTTCATGTTTACCTTGTCTCATTTATTTTATTTCCCAATACCCTGTTTTGTCACTACCTACTCGTTGGATGATATTTTTTTGTTTTAACAATTGAATTTTACGTTTTATAGTACTTGTGCTTAAATTTAATTGAGAACTAATTTGTTGGATTGTAATTTTTGGATTTTTTTGTATCAAACAAAATACAGGCTCATTTACAAGTTCATTTACAGGTTCATTTTTGGCTTTTACAGGTTCAATATGTATTTCTCTGTTTTTAAGAGGGAATTTTGTTGCTAGCAATAAGTTAGATAAAAATTTTATAAGATATTCGTTGGTTTTAAAAACTCCTTTTGAGATATCTTCGAAGTTAGCTCTAACCAAAGCATTTCTAAAATACCATGAATTTTTAGCAAATAAATCGTTGTTCACTTGTTTAAAACCCAATTTCCGAAGGTATTTAATGATAAAAATGGCAGTTGTACGCGTATTTCCCTCTCCAAATACATGAATTTGCCATAAATTACTTGTAAAAATTGCAATATGCTCGATAATTTCTTTAGAATTTAAACCTTTATAAACAAATTTTTTCTCTTGCTCAAAATCATACTCGATAGTATCTTTAATACTTTCGGCACTTGCATACAAAACAGATTCACCATTTAATACCCATTCTTTTTTTGTGATATTGTAATCACGAATTTTTCCTGCAAAATTGTAAATTCCTTCAAATAATCGACGATGAATTGTTAAATACTCTACAGGAGAAAAGCTAAAAGTATTTTCGTTTAAAATTTCAGCAATCCTAGCCGAAACTTTATCCGCCTCCTCTGTTCGAGTTTCCTTATTTTTTGAAGGATGTTGTTGGTAATAACTATCAATTTTAAGTTTAACTTCTTCAATAGATATTTCCCCATCAATATTTTGTTTTGCAACGTCAATTAAATAATCCGACGGTTTTAGTCCATCCACTTGCTGTAAACCAATAGCAGTTTTCCAAATCTTAGCTTTTTCAACTTTATCAGGTTCCCCTTGTCTCAAGTATTCCTCAAAATTATCCATTGATGAGATTATTATTTAATCATCCATTGACCCAATTCATCTGCAATTTTACGGTCGTTGCTTAATCTTGGGATTTTGTTTTGTCCGCCTAGTTTACCCACCGATTTCATGTATTCCACAAAGGCATTTTTTTCCATTTCGCGCAACACCAATTTTTGTAAAATGTTACCTGTGATTAAATCTTTGTAATAGGTGTTTTGTAAAGTCATTTCTTTATCCAAAATATCCCTAAAAACAGCAATATCTTCGGGTTTTTTAGCAAACTCTATAAACCATTCATGGTAAGGCAAACCCTCGCCACCATCCACTTGCGGCGCAACAGTAAACTCTGTAACTTCAGCCCCAGTTTGAGCACAAGCTTTAATCATAGCTTTATCCACCTCTTCGCCAATTACGTGCTCGCCAAAAGCCGAAATAAAATGTTTAATACGCCCAGTAACTACAATACGGTAAGGTTGTAAGGAAGTAAATTTAACTGTATCCCCAATATTATAGCCCCACATACCAGCGTTGGTATTTAAAATAATTACATAGTTGGTGTTGAGTTGTACATCTTTTAAAGAGATACGTGTTGGATTTTCGTTGAAAAATTCATCCGCCGGAATAAATTCGAAAAATATCCCCGCATTGATATTTAACAACATACCCTCGGCTTTTTGCGAATCCTGATAAGCGATAAAGCCCTCACTAGCAGGATATAACTCGATGGTATCAATACGTTTACCTACCAATTTATCAAAAATAGGCACATAAGGTTTGTAATTTACACCACCCTGAATAAAAAGTGAAAAGTTAGGGAAAACATCCTTTATTTGTTTGCCAGTTCGGGCTTGGATACGTTCGAAATACATTTGAACCCAAGGTGGAATTCCACTGATTAAAGCCATTTTTTCGGGCAGAGTTTCATCTATAATTTTATCTAATTTTTCCTCCCAATCCTCAATACAATTGGTTTTCCAGGAAGGCATACGGTTTTTTTGTAAATATCCCGGAACGTAATGCGCAACAATCCCCGATAATCGACCGAATGGAATTTTACCTTTGGTATCTAACTCCGGACTACCCTGTAAAAAAATCATTTTTCCGTCCACAAAATCCGCTTTACCCGTTTCGGCAATGTATAACAAAATAGCATTACGCGCCGCGGCTATATGATGCGGCATGGATTCTTTGGTTAAAGGAATATATTTTGTTCCCGAAGTTGTACCTGAAGTTTTACAAAAATATAAGGGCACACCTGGCCATAAAACATTTTCTTCCCCATCGATAATACGCTCCACGTAAGCTTTTAAGCCTTCGTAATCCGTAACTGGCACATGTTTTTTAAAATCCTCGTAATTTTTAATTGATGCAAAATTATGGTCTTTACCAAAAGCAGTATTTTTAGCCGATTGTAATAAATTTTGTAAAGTTTCTTCTTGTAAAACCACAGCTTTAGCACTTTCCTTTTTAATACGTTTAGCTACCAACCTAGCAAAAGGCTTACTTAATTTAGATTTTAATCCCATTTTGATAAATTTATAAAATGTAAAATTACAATATTTTTAAGAGTTAATTTGTTTTGGCAAAACAATTCGTATGGTAGTTCCCACGCCCACTTCCGAATGTTTTACATAAATTTTTCCTTGATGATATTCCTTAATAATTCTTTTCGCTAAAGATAAACCTAAGCCCCACCCACGCTTTTTTGAGGTAATTCCGGGTTTAAAAATTTGTTTGATTTGAGCCTTCGGAATTCCTTTTCCGGTGTCTTGTATATCCACAAAAAAACCGTTTTTATCTTCGCTAATTTCTATGTTTAATTCCCCATTTCCTCCCATTGCATCTACTGCATTTTTACATACATTTTCGATCACCCAATTAAATAAAGGAACAGATACAAAAACAAAACTATCTGAGCCCACCACACTACTAAAAGTAAGTTTAACATTTTTGGAAATACGTTTTTGTAAATAATCGATATTTTGCTGCATTAATTTAACCAAATTTTCTTGCTCTAATTTAGGAACAGACCCAATTTTAGAAAACCTATCTGCCACAATATTTAATCGCTCAATATCCTTTTCAATTTCATTACAAATTTCCTCGCTTGTTCCTGTGCTTTTAAAATACTCTAGCCAGCCGTATAAAGAGGATAGGGGAGTGCCTAACTGATGAGCGGTTTCTTTTGCCATACCTACCCAAACTTGTTTTTGTTCGGCATTACGCGAGGATGAAAAAGCCGAGTAAGCTAAAATCATGAATAAAAAAATTACACTTAATTGTATCCAGGGGTAAAATTTTAGGGCATCAATTAGTATAGAGTTTTTATAATAAATATATTGTAAAGTTTTATCATCAATTACAACAGGAATGGCTTCGTTTTGGTTTTTCATGTCCTGTAAAACTTCCTGTAAATAATCAGGATATTTACTTACTTTTAAACTATCCAAGTTTTTCCATGTTACAATTTCGTTATCGGCAGTAGCTAAAATAACGGGAACAGTAGAGTTATCTTTGATGATATCTAAAAGGAACGAAATATCAGCTGTACTGTTCACATCTGCCAATTCACGCCATGCTTTGGCAACTAATTTCACCTTTTTTTCTTCTTCATCTGCTAGTTTTTGAACTATGTTATGCGAATAGTATAAGGATGATAAAGCTATAATTAATCCTAAAGTTAAAAAAAGGATTTTCCAAAAAAAGCGTTTAGTATAAATGTTTTTAAGCATATTTTTTTAGCAATTATTTAACTGCAATACAAAAAAAATCGAGGCAATCCTCGGTAGCTGGCGCTATAAAATAATTTTGTGCAGTAATTCCATGCGTAAGCTCTGTATTGTTTTCGGCTAATTTTTTTCGATTTAAAGAATTGGCTAAATCATAAGGAATTTTTAGTAAAAATCGTGGTAAATTGTATTGTAAATTTAGGATGTCCCAACGGGTAATTTTTTTAACCGATTCCTTATTTTTTTGATAGTACTCCATCACTTTTTCGTCGCCAAATACCCCTTGTAATTCGTATGAACTGTATTTCGAACATAATTTTTGATAGTCGGATAAAATATATTCGCGAATATGATAAGGGTTTCGTGTAAGCGACATTTTTTTGTTGGGAGTACTAAAAATAAATTTCCCTCCAGGTTTTAAAACTCTACGAATTTCTTCCATATACAAAGTATCGTTTTGGATATGCTCAATCACTTGGAAACTAATCACCACATCAAAGGAATTATCTGCAAAACCAGTAAACGGCGGAATATTCATTTGGATAAAATTTAGATTATCCAACTTTGTAACTGTTTCTGATACAAATTTATCCACTCCAGTATAGCTTTTTGCCAAAGGTAATAAGCGTTTGGTGCCATATCCATCACCACAACCTACTTCAAGTACATCACCTTGTATATATTTTTCAACCTCTAAATAAGCAAACAATTGCCTGTAAAAAACTGGCGCATCATTCGCGCTACTTTCATGAACACGTTCCGCTGTAAAAACCATAAATTTTGATTAGAAAACCTAAGTTAACTAAATTTCATTAACCAACCAATGGTTTTGATTAAATAGAACAAGTATGAGCATTTATATTGATTAAAATTCATATCAAATATTAACCTAATCTAAATATCCGAATTGTAAATTCGAATTTATTTAAATTATGTATCACGTTTCGGAAAATAAAATTGAAGTTTTCTATCCTAGAAAATCTCCTTTAGATGCACCAATTCATGGAGATTTTGTATGGGCTATTGGCGAAAAATTACTACACAACTATGTTCTTCCCAGAGATTGTCCTAGGGTTTGTTATTATCCCAAAACTTTTTCGCAAATGTTAAGTTATTCTTGTATGTTTAATTTGGATAAAAAACCATTTGTGGTGGCAGTTCCTCAATATATGTTTGATACTATCTTAAATACTAAATTATACATTCATCAATTTGCACCTTTTAATTTTAAATTGATAGATGAAATAGCAAACTATTATGTTTCTGCACAAATAGAAACTTGTATAAATATTTTTGAAATCAATAATATTTTAGCCTATTTCGATCACAATCCTTTTGTAGAATTAAAATTCATAAAAGATTTAGAAGAGCT
>JBEEPA010000124.1:0-9660 GCA_041191385.1 Bacteroidota bacterium
TTGTATTATTGGATAGAAAATATTGGTTTTGGTAACTTTCCTACGGCAAATAGCACTGTTAAAGTAGCTTATAAAGGGTATTTGGTTAATAATCAGGTTTTTGATGAAAGTAGCGAGGAAGGTGTTACTTTTGGCTTAACACAAGTGATTAAAGGTTGGCAAGAAGGAATGCAATATTTTAAAGAAGGAGGAAATGGTAAACTTTTTATTCCATCGGCTTTAGGTTATGGTAAAAATCCGCCTCCTGGTATACCCAAAAATGCGGTGTTGATTTTTGATGTAAGTTTAAAACAAGTTTTTTAGTGGTTTATGGATGAGGTTAGAATAAATAAATATTTAAGCGAAATTGGTTTTTGTTCCCGTAGGGCGGCAGATAAATTAATTGAAGAAAACAGAATAACGATTAATGGAAAAGTTCCAGAAATGGGCACAAAAGTAAAATCGGGTGATGTTGTTTGTGTGGATGGTGAACCTGTTGTAAAAACTGCTAAAAAGTTTGTGTATTTGGCTTTTAATAAACCTGTTGGAATTGTTTGTACAACAGATACTGGAGTGGAAAAAGATAATATTATTGATTTTATTAATTATCCTACACGAATTTTTCCGATTGGTAGATTAGATAAGCCAAGTGAGGGCTTGATTTTGTTAACGGATGACGGGGATATTGTAAATAAAATTTTACGTGCCAGAAATAATCACGAAAAAGAATATTTGGTTACGGTAAACCGTCCTGTTACTAAGGAATTTGTTGATCAAATGAGTAATGGGGTGCCTATTTTAGATACGATTACCAGAAAATGTTATGTGAAACAAACGGGTAAAAATACTTTTAGAATTATTTTAACGCAGGGTTTAAACCGACAAATTCGTCGTATGTGTGAGTTTTTGGATTATAGGGTTACTAAGTTGCAACGGGTTAGAATCATGAATATTCATTTGGACACCAAAGTAGGGCAGTGGCGCCATCTTCGTCCTGAGGAATTAGAAGAATTAAATAATTTAATTTCTGATTCGGAAAAAACGCATGATTAATTCAGATTTATATTTTCCAAGCATTAATCATTTCTCTTTTTCCAGGCGGACCAGGAACTTTTTCTACTTTAAAACCAACTTCTTGTAAAGTTCGTTTTACTTCCCCCCTACAACAGTAAGTGGTTAGTAATCCATTAGGGAGCAAAATTTTATACATTGTACCTAAAATTTCTTTAGTCCACATTTTAGGTTGCTTATTTGGCGCAAAGGCATCGAAATAAATTAAATTATAAATTTCTTGTAAAGGAATATCTGCAATATCAATGGGTAGTTTTAAAAGTGTAAAATTGTTTTTTGGATGTTGTACTGTTTTGCTCCAATCGCTTTCATGTATCCAATTTAAATCCTCCGAAGATAAAAAATCGGTGTAATTTAATAATTTAAGTTCGTTTAAATGCACTGGATATTTTTCAATTGCAGTGTATTGAATGGAGTGTTTGTTTATTTGCGCTTCGGCTAAAGTTAAACATGCGTTTAATCCGGTACCTAAACCAATTTCTAATATTTTTAAAGGTTGAAATTTGTCAACTAATTTATGATACCCCATTTGGATAAATACATGAATAGCTTCGTTTTTTGCGCCATGAATAGAGTGATAGGTTTCGTTAAGTTCAGGAACAAAAATGGATGAAGAACCATCTTTTGTTATAATGATTTCTCTTTGCATTTGGGAATGGTTTTAATAAAAAAACCTTTGTTTTACCAAAGGTTTTATATTTTATCTAACTAATGTAAATGATCCAGATTTACTCTCGGTTTTATCGTTTAAGTATAAAACAGTTACTTGATAAACAAAAGTTTCGGAACCTTGTCGTGCATCTTTGTAAACACCATCCCATCCTTGATTGATATCTTTGCCTTCATAAACCAATTCACCCCATCTATTGTAAATTTTAAACTCTAATAGTTCTTTTATTCCATGCCCTCTAACTTTAATTACATCATTTATATTGTCTCCATCAGGCGAAAATCCATCTGGTAAACTTACTTTGTAACTTGGTAAAATACACAATTCAAATTCTATTTTATTGTTAAAACAGGATAAACTATCTGTATATGTTAAGGTTAATTGTAGGTTACCAAGTTCTTTTGTTATTCTTTGATTTTCCAAAACAGGACAGGTCAAACAATTAATCCATGAAGTATTATTGCCACTCCATCTATAATTATATTGCGGACCTAAGTTTTGTCCAATTGAAAAAACATCTCCAACTACAACACAAGTATCTTCGGCAAAAATAGTACTGATTGGTTGAATAACGGAAACAGTAGGAGTAACTACAGAAGTACAACCGTTAATATCTGTAGCCGTTAATGTAAATGTAGTGGTTAAATCAGGGAATAAATATGTGTTGGCAGCATTTGGATTTGATGTGTAAACAGATGGTTCCCAAGCATAATTTACAGCACCAGTAACTTGGTAAAATACGGAATCATTTCTACAAATATCAGCATCATTTACATTATTTATTATAGGATTGTTTACAACAAAACCAGTTCGAATTAAAGTGTCGATACATCCAAACGCCGAATTTTCCACAATTAATCGAATATTATAAGGTCCAGTTGCAGTAAAATCAATTGGTCCAGGATTAAAATCCATCGAACTTTGATTGTTGCTAAATGTCCAACTGGTAACATCTGCACCCAAAGAATTATTTGAAATACTTAATGGATTGCTGATACATAAAATGGAGTCGGAAACGGTAAATCTTGCCTCAACTTCACGAATGTTTATTGTTTGATTTCTTGTTGCAGAACATACAGAATCTTTGGTGTACATAATTAGCTGAACAACAGTACTTCCTCCAACTGGATAAGCGTTGTAACGATGTGTTGTAGGATTGGTATTTATAGCGTTGGTTCCATCACCATAATCCCATGCAAATGAACTAACATTTGATGAATCTCGAATAGATAATGTAATTGATTCGCCAACACATAAATTATTTTTGTCGATTTCAATATTAGCAACTGGTCCAATAATGTTAACGTTTACAACAGCAGTATCTCTACATCCAAAACTTGTAGCTCTAATTAATGATGTTTTGTAAATACCAGGGGCGTTGTAAGTTGTACCAACACTCGGGTTGGCAACAACAGCTCCACCTGTACCTAAATCCCAAGTTCGGGTGGATGTTGTCAAACTCACAGATGTATCATTAAATTGAACGTTTGCTGGATAACAAGCAGTAAATGTGTTATTTAAAGATGTGGTAAATCCTGCTTGTGGGTAATCTTGTACAGTTATATAATTTAATCTTGTTCTAGTTCCTGTACAACCATTGGTATCGGTTACGGTTAAAGTTACAGTATAAATTCCTCCAGCTAAATATGCATGGCGTATTGGTCGACCATTTCTTATAGGTGTATTATCACCAAAATTCCATGCAAAACTTGCCAATCTTCCGCTGTTTGATGGAGTAAATAAAATCGAATCTCCAGTACATCTATTTACTAAGTTAGCTGTAAATGAAGTATCAGGTAAAATTGGAGAAATGACAATTTGAGTAGTATCTCTACAACCTAATGAATCTTGTACAAATAATCTAACTGTTGTGGAAGGAACAGTTACATTGGTTAATACTAATTTTGCGGTGTCTCTATTACTAATAATTGTATTACCAACTCTCCAAGAGTAACTTGTAATAGGAAAATCAGATTTAGTTGTGTCGGTGAAATTTACAGTTAAAGGCATACATCCTGTAATTTTATCTGCACTTATACCAGCATCAACATCCGTTACTCTAACACTAATAGTTGCTGTATCTTTACATCCATTAATGTCTTTTGCAATTAATCTAACTAAAGCATTTCCTGTACTGGTAAATCTAAATGTATTATTTGGAGAACCTGTAATGGTAACTGGTGTTTTTGGTCCTCGATCCCAATGATATGCTGTATTACAATCCGATTCTGCATCAACAGTATTGTTTGCATTAATTACATAATCTACATCTGCACACAATGTACCTGGAGGAGTAATTATTGCTTGAACTTCTCTAACTTTTACTTGTTGTGTAAATTCTTGGTTCGGACAGCCGTTACTTTGTGTGGTTAGTGTAACTGTATAATTTCCGGTATTTCCATAAGTATGCGTTATGGTATCTCCAGTTGTTAAATTTCCACTGGTGTTGCCATCTCCATAATTCCATTGCCAAGAACTTGCACCTTGAATATTATGCACAAATGAATAGGTAAGTGGAGTGCTACAGTTTCCAATAAAATGAAATTCGCTAACGGATCCATTTATGGTTATAGCATCTGTAACGGTTCTCTCGGATAAACAACCATTGTAATTTACTTTATAAGTTACATCCTTTGTTCCTATGGAATTTGTTGGAACAAAAAATTGTTCAGTTCCATTTTTACATCCTTTACTTTGCATGCCTTCTACATCAAAGTAAACAAAGTTAATATTTGGATTGTTATTGGTATCTGTAAAAGTTACGGTATCACCAATACAAACTGTAGTAGGTGAAATATTAAAATTTAATTGTCCGACAGGTTCTCCAACTTTAATCAAAACAGGGTAGGAAGTATCTCTACATCCTGCAGCATTTTGAACATTCAATACTACTAAATATTCACCTGGAGTTGTAAAAGTGTGTGTAGGGTTTTATTGATTGTTAAAGTTTCCATCACCAAAATTGTAATTCCAACTTATAATATTTTCTCTCGACCTAGTTGAATCTTGGAAATTCACGATTAAAGGCGCACAACCTTCATGAACATCAGGAATAAAAAAGGCTGTTAAAGGGTAAACTGTGTCTGTGTAAATTCTTTGCACGCTACAGCCTCTAGCATTTGATGCAGTTAACCTAACACTAATTAATTTTCTATTGTGAATGTAATATTCGCTGGTGTCTATAGGATAACAAAATCTTGGATTAGCTAGTGTACTGTTTCCTTGTCCACCAAAATCCCAATTTATTTGGGAAACATTGCTTGAAACTGTACTGTTGTATTGAATACAAAATGGTTCGTCGCAAACATAACTTGGTGTCCTGGTAAAATTGGCAGTAACGGCATCTACATATATTGTTTTAATGGTATCTCCGGAACAGCCTAAATTAGAGTTAGCAACTAATCTTATTTGTTGTAATCCTGGCGTGTTAAAAGTATGAGTAGCATTAAATGTTACATAATTAGAGCTTCCTATTGTCCATTGATAACTGTTTGCTCCTAATGATGTATTAATAAGTTGTTGAGTTGAACCTACACAAATGGTGTCTGGTGCAGTAAAGTTTGCAATTGGACTACCTATTACAACATTTCTGGTAAATTCTCTGGAACAGCTTCCTGCCTGGCTAACAGTTAGGCGAATAGTGTAAGTCCCGTTTTGCGTATATGTAACAGAATTAGGGTCTCTTAAATTACTGGTTTCACCATTTCCAAAATCCCATGCATAATTTAAGTTATTTGTTCCTCCAGTAGAGTTTGTAGAAGTATTGGTTATGCTTACTTGAAACGGAGCGTTACATGAATTTGCAGGCGATGGTGTAGTTGTAAAACTTGCTGTTGGAGGTGCACCAACAGTTATTAAATTGTTTAAAGTTGTTGCAGAATCACAACCATTAGCATCTGTAACAGTTAAAGATACTCCGTATGTTCCAATAATGGTATAAGTGTATGTTGGATTTTGTAATAAACTAGTTCCTCCATCACCAAAGGACCATTCGTGCTTTGTTATAGCACTTCCTCCTCCGCCAACTGACGTGTTGTTAAATGTTGTTGTAAAAGGAACACATCCACTGGTGTTGGTAGGAGAAAAAATTGGAGAAGGCTTTCCAAAAACTACAATTGTATCTCTCCATATTTCTGTACCTCCCTGACTAAATGTTGCGATATAATTACCAGGCGTTCCATAATTGGCAGTTGCGTTGGTTTGATTAATGGAGCTAGAGCCATTTCCAAAATTCCAGTTTCCTGGTGTTGGAGAAGTGAAATTTACATTAGTTAAAGGCGCACAACCCTGTGTTTTATTTACAGTTTGCGCTTTTGTTATTACTGCGCCTAGCAACAATAATATTAACAAATTTCGATTTAAGTATTTTAACAAACGATTCAAAGCTTTTTTTTAGATAAACAAATGTAATATAAAAATTCATGCTATAAAAAAAGTCTTTTTAAAATTTTAGTTATATATTTGAATTTCGATATGAATATGAGAAAATTTTTACTTGCTATTATCTTTATTCCTAACTTAATATTCTCTCAGGTAAATCCTAAGGTTTTTAAGGGCGTTGAAAAGTTTTATCCTAAAACTTTACCCATTCATTTACATATTTTAACAGACAAGTTTGGACAAACAAATGTTCAAATGGGGAATTTAAATTTAATGTTAAATGAATTAAACGAATATTTTGCTCCAATAGGTGTGGATTTTCAGTTTTGTGCTGTAGATACAATTTTAAATAATCGTTTAGATTCATTAATTTATCTAGAAAAAGATATTGAGTTGGTTACGAAGTTTAATGTTAAAAATAAAATTAATTTGTATTTAGTAGCCGATTATTTAATGTCGCCTGTTATTTGCGGTAATGCTTCTTTGGGAGATACTATTGTTCCTACAGAAACTGTGTTTAGAGATGCAATATTTTTAAATAAACCTTGTACAACTCAAACTAGAAATATTGCAAGATTAATGGGAAGATATTTAGGGTTAAATTTTACTATTGGTGATGGGCAAGAATTGGTTGATGGAAGTAATTGTTTAACGGCTGGTGATAGAATTTGTGATACTGCAGCAGACCCAGGTGGTTCTGTTAATGCTAATTGTAATTTAATTGGAAATCCAAGAGATGCTAATGGTGATTATTATACTCCTGATGTTTGTAATTTAATGTCGCTTTACACAGTTGGTTGCCAGTACCATTTTTCAGTGCAACAATATAATAGAATGGTTGAGGTGTTACAAAAAGGTAGAAACTATTTATGGTAAAATTTTATTCTATATTGTTATTTTTATTTTGTTCGTTTCACTTTTTAAACGCTCAGGATATTCATCTAACTCAATATTATTTTTCACCATTAAACTATAATCCTTCTTACACAGGAAGGTTTGATGGAGATTATAGGATAGTTGGTAATTACCGTTCTCAATGGGGAGCTATTATGAGTAATCAATTTACTACTTCGGCTATTAGTTACGACCAAAATTTCGAATTTTTTAATCGCAAATGGAGTTTAGGTGCTGTTTTTTTACACGACAATAGTGGTGTTGCTTTTTTAACTCAAAATAAATTATTGCTTTCTTTTGCGCACAATTTTAACTGGAAAGGAAATTTAATTTCCTTAGGTATTCAATCTGGTTTATTACACAAAGGTTTGAATTTACGTAAGTTAACTTTTCCAGATCAGTACAATAATGTAAATGGTGATTTTGATAATTCCTTACCAACTAATCAAGCTTTTAATCGAAACAATAGTTATTTACCTGATTTAAATTTAGGTGCTACATGGGGTAAAAAATTAAGTGATAAATTTTTCCCTGAAATTGGTGGGTCATGGATGCATGTTACTCAACCTAGAGAAACATTTTTGGGTGATACGGATAGCAAATTAAAGTTACGTTCTTTATATGATGCTCGTTTAAATTTTATGATTAATCCTAAATGGACTATCACGCCAACAATTTTATGGATGAATCAAAATAAAGCTTCGGAAATGTTATTTGGTGCAATGGCTAAACATTATTTAAATCCAAATAAAGTTCAACTAACCGAAATTTTTGGTGCGGTGTCTTTTAGGGATGGTTTTAGTAGAAATTATGATGCTTTTGCTTTAATTGTGGGTGGTAAAGTTAAAGAGTTTCAAGTGGGTATAAGTTACGATTTTAATATATCTCCACTTTCTTCAATTACGCATTATCGTGGGGCATTCGAATTGTCTATAATTTATATTGCTAAACGTACAACTCCAAATATAATTAGTGTTCCTTGTGATAGATTATAAAAAAATATCGATATTTCTTTTAGGATTTTTGTTGATTGTCCTTAGTTCTAAGGCACAAATAGATTCTACTATTTTTAACTCTGGACCAAAACATTTAAAAAAAGCTGCCAAAAAAACGCAAGCTATGGGCGATCATTATGCAACAATTACTTATTTAGAAAGATTTAACGAATTAAAGCCTAATAAAGATGAACAATTGATGGATTTGGCTCATGCTTATAAATCTTCTCGAAATTATGCTAAAGCCGAAATTTACTATCAACAAGTAGTAAATTTACAAAAAAATAATGCCGTTTTAGCAACTTATTATTTGGCAACTTTGCAAATTTATAACGGTAAGTATAAAGAAGCGGAAACCAATTTAAACAAGTTTAAAAAGGATTATCAAGAAAAGGATAAAGATGAATACAAAAAATTAGTTACTGCATTATTGGCTACTTGTAAAGCTGCACCAAAAATTTTACAGGATACTTTAAATTTTGTAATCAATCATGTAGATACTTCCATAAACAAAGCTCATGTTGAGTTTTCGCCTATGCCTTACGGAAAAGATGCTTTTATTTTTGCTTCTTTACGTTCCGATACTTTAATTTATTATAATACAGAGGATACAACTAAATTTAAAGTAGTTAGAAAGTTTTATAAAGCTAGAAAAAATGGTAGAAATTGGACTTATAACGGCGAATTAGATGGACCGTTTAACGATATGTTATCGGATAATGGTAACGGTACTTTTGGCTTAGATACTAATGTTTTTTATTTTACCAGATGTATGAAAAAACAAGGTGAAAATAAAAAAACTTGTGCGATTTATAAAACTTTTAAAGAAGATGGTAAATGGAAAGCTCCTTTTGAATTGCCTGAACCTATTAACGTGAAAGGTTTTAATACCACTCAACCAACTGTTGGAACAAATTCTAAGGGAGAAGAAGTTTTATATTTTATCTCTGATAGAGAAGGAGGAAAGGGAGGAATGGATTTATGGTTTGCGGAGTATAATTACAAAAAAAAGGAATTTAAGGATCCAAAAAACGCAGGGAAAAACATCAATACGCCTTTTGATGAATTTACGCCATTTTTTGATCGTAACAGTTTAACTTTATTTTTTAGCTCCGAAGGTTGGCCGGGTTTAGGTGGTTTAGATATTTTCGAAACGCAAGGTTCTTTATCTAAATGGTCCGAACCAAAAAATATTGGTTATCCTATCAATTCATCGGTTGATGATTTTTATTATGTAACTTTTGAAGATAATGCCGAAGGTTTATTTGTATCCAACAGAGAGGGGGGTGTTTCTCTTAAAAACGCAACTTGTTGTGATGATATTTACCATTTTAGAGAAAGAAGCAAGGTCTATTTAGCAGTTAAGGGTGAAGTTACCGAGTTGTTGAAAGCTGATGAACATGCTCATATTAATAGAGATACTATAGTTACTGTTCCTGGGGTGGAAATAGCATTATATTTAAAAACGGATACCGCTGAGCCTACTTTAATTAGAACAATTGTAACTGATAAACAGGGTAAATACTTTTTACCTTTAAAAAAAGATAGAAATTATATTTTGAAATTAACAGACTCTACGCATTATGCTTCTTCCAGAGAGTTATCTACTTTTAAGTATGAAGACAGTGATACTTTAAAACATGATTTTAGTTTAACTTCCTTAACCAATAA
>JBEEPA010000125.1:0-5219 GCA_041191385.1 Bacteroidota bacterium
CTATTGTTTCTTTAGAAAAACCAAATGTATCTGAGGAAAAAACTGGTAAAATAGAAATTGTAGATACTGGCGAAACTACTTTACATATTGTTGATGGGGTGATTGTTGCTCCAAAAGTGGAGTTACAAGGTTTAACAATTAAGGGTAAAATTGATTTGCCTGAGAAAAAAGCTCCGGAAGTTGTGGAAACAAAATTGGATGAAAACATTGAGCAAAGTCCGAAAGTAATTCCTGTTTATCAACCTAAACCGCGTGTTAAAAAAGAGGTGAAAAATACTGAAGAAATTCAGCAAAAAAATAAACAAAAACAAGAAACTTTAGCTGCAAAAAAGGCTTTAGAAATAAAGCGATTACAAGAAATTGAAGCCAAAAGAAAAGCTATAATTGAGGAGCAAAAAAAGGCGCATTATTTCGAAAATGTTGTAGCTAAAACACAACCAATTAAAAAGCAAAATAAGAAAAAATCCGATAAAAAATCGGTTCAAAATCCTATTGTAGAGCCTAAAAAAGTAGTTTCTACTCCAAAAAAATCTACCGAAGCTAAAGGTTTGTGGGGTAAATTTAAGGCTTGGTTAAATGGAGAATAAATCTATGGTAAATTACAACGATTTAAAATTATCTAATTGGTTGCCAACAACTAAAAAAGAGTGCGAAATTAGGGGATGGGAGGAGTTAGATGTTGTTTTGTTTTCGGGCGATGCTTATGTGGATCATCCTTCGTTTGGTTCGGCTGTAATTGGCAGAATTATAGAAAGTGAGGGTTTAAAAATTGCTTTAGTCCCTCAGCCCAACTGGCGTGATGAATTACAAGATTTTAAAAAGTTAGGTAAACCCAAAATGTTTTTTGCGATTACAGGTGGGTGCATGGATCCAATGGTAAATCATTATACAGCTAGCAAAAGAAAACGTACTACCGATGCTTACTCGCCCGATGGCGCTGCAGGTTACCGTCCTGATTATGCTACTACGGTTTATTGCAATATTTTAAAGGATTTATTTCCAGATGTACCTATTTTAATTGGTGGTATCGAGGCTTCCTTACGCAGAGTTACGCATTACGATTATTGGCAAAATAAATTGTTGCCTACTATTTTAAAATCTAGTAAAGCGGATTTATTGGTATATGGTATGGGTGAACAACCTTTACGCGAAATAATAAAGTTATTAAAAAAAGGAATTCCTTTTAATCAATTAACCACGATTAAACAAACTGCTGTTTTAACGCAAAAAGTTCCTAAGGTTAAGGCGTGGGAAGATGTTGAAATTAACAGTCACGAAAAATGTTTAAAAGATAAAATTGCTTACGCTTCTAACTTTAAAATTATCGAGCAGGAATCTAACAAAACTTTTGCCCGACGAATTTTACAGCAAGTAGGGGAGGAAACTTTGGTTATTAATCCGCCTTTTCCCACAATGACGGATAATGAAATGGATAAAAGTTTCGATTTGCCTTATACGAGATTACCTCATCCAAAATACAAAAATCGCGGACCAATTCCGGCTTATGAAATGATTAGGCATAGTGTTAATATGCACCGTGGTTGTTTTGGTGGTTGTTCGTTTTGTACTATTTCTGCGCATCAAGGTAAATTTATTGCTAGCAGATCGGAGGAAAGTATTTTACGTGAGGTGGATCAGGTTACGCAAATGCCCGATTTTAAAGGGTATATTAGCGATTTAGGCGGACCAAGTGCGAATATGTACAAAATGAAAGGTAAGGTACAGGAGATTTGCGATAAATGTGTGAGTCCGTCTTGTATTCACCCTGTGGTTTGTAGTAATTTGGATACCAATCATTCCGCAATGACTAATTTATTGCGTAAGGTGGATGAACATCCAAAAGTTAAAAAAGCATTTATTGGTTCGGGTATTCGGTACGATTTACTAACGCCAGAGTATAATAAAGAAGCGGATGAAAGTTTGGAAGAGTATATGGAGCAAGTTATTACACGCCATATTTCGGGCAGATTAAAAGTTGCACCTGAGCATACCGCAGATAATACTTTGCGCATTATGCGTAAACCATCGTTTAAACATTTTATTGCTTTTAAGAAAAAATACGATGAAATAAACGAAAAACACAATTTAAAACAACCTTTAATTCCTTATTTTATATCTAGTCATCCTGGAACATCTAAGGAAGATATGGCAGAGCTTGCGGCTGAAACCAAAAAATTAGGTTTTCATTTGGAGCAAGTACAGGATTTTACACCAACTCCAATGACGGTGGCAACTGTAATTTATTACTCGGGTGTGCATCCTTATACTTTAAAACCAACTTTTACGGCTATTAGTCACGATGAAAAAAAGGATCAAAACATATTTTTCTTTTGGCATAAACAGGAAAATCAGGCTAAAATCGAAAAAGAATTAAAAAAATTAAAGCGTGAGGATTTAAAAGAAGTATTGTTGCCAAGTAAATTTGTGCAAAAACCTTTTACAAAAGATAAATCCACAGATAAAAAACCAATGCCCGAATGGTTAAAAAATAGAAGGGAAATGAGTAAAAAAAATAAAAAATAATACAATCAATAAAATCCTGATTTTGAATAAAAAAGGGTTTTAACCTTAACTAAAAAAGATGCAAAATAACTACACAATTATTATGGCTGGTGGCGTAGGAAGTAGGTTTTGGCCTATGAGTAAATCCAATAAGCCTAAGCAATTTTTAGATATACTTGGAACTGGTAAATCTTTAATACAATTAACCTACGAAAGATTACTTAAAAACTGTCCCAATGAAAATATTTATATCGTAACAAGTAATGAATACTTTGATTTGTGTAAAAATCATTTACCTTCATTGCCTGTAGAAAATATTTTAACCGAGCCTGATCGCAAAAATACTGCTCCTTGTGTAGCGTATGGTTGTTATAAAATTTATCAAAAAAATCCCGATGCTAAAATTTTAGTTGCGCCTTCGGATCACTTAATTTTAAATGAAGAAAATTTTAAAAACACTATCAATCAGTGCTTTGCAGCAGCTACGGACGATATTTTAATCACTTTAGGCATAGAGCCTACCCGCCCCGAAACTGGCTATGGTTATATCGAATCTAGTAAAATTAAATACAATAATTTTCCGTTTTTACAAAAAGTAACTCAGTTTAAAGAAAAACCTGTTTTGGAAAAAGCTAAGGAATTTTTGGCGCAAGGTAATTTTTATTGGAACTCGGGGATGTTTATTTGGAGTGCAAAGGCAATTGTGGAAGCATTTAAAAATCATAGTCCGGATTTACATGAAATTTTTAACAAGGGGATGCAAAGTTTTAATTCTGCTAACGAAAAATCCTTTGTGGACCAAGCATATCAATCATGTCCTAATATCAGTGTGGATTATGCAATTTTGGAAAAAGCGAACAACATTTATGTGTATCCTTGTGATTTAGGTTGGACTGATTTAGGAACTTGGGGTTCCTTATATACTTTACAAGATAAGGACGAAAACTTAAACGCAAAAGTGGGTAATTTTGTAGAATATTTTGAAAGTAGCAAGAATTTAGTAGTAAACACACAGCAAAAATTAGTGGTAGTGGAGGGTTTGCATGATTATATTGTAGTAAATGCCGAGGATGTTTTGCTGATTTGTAAAAAACAAAACGAACAAAATATCAAACAAATTGTGGAGGAATTAAAAGGGAAAAATCAGTTAAAATCGTTTATTTAATTTATGAGAGTTCATCATTTTACATTTAATCCTTTTCAGGAAAATACATATTTACTTATTGCACCAAATAACGATTGTTTAATTATCGATCCAGGTTGTTACACTGCAAGCGAACAAAGTTTATTTTTAAATTATATTAAAGAAAATCAACTAAATCCTGTGGGTTTAATAAATACGCATTGCCATATCGATCATATTTTGGGTAATGCTTTGATTTCTAAAACTTTTTCCTTGCCTTTGCAAGCGCACGAAATGGAAAAAACCGTTTTGGAAAAATCGCCTATTTGGGGTTTGCAATATGGAATTAAATGTGAGCAATCGCCCGAAATAACTCAATTTTTAAAAGAGGGCGATACAATTAACTTAGCAAACGATGAGTTGAATGTTTTATTTGTTCCCGGGCATTCACCGGGGCATATTGCGTTGGTAAATCATAAGCATAAATTTGTTGTTGGGGGAGATGTTTTGTTTAAAGGAAGTTTTGGTAGGGTAGATTTACCTGGTGGAAATATTCAAGATTTGGTAAAAAGTATCATGCTTAAGTTATTTAATTTACCAGGAGATTACACGGTTTACTCTGGTCATGGCGAAACCACAACTATAGCGCACGAAAAACAAAGTAACATGATTTATCAGTTTACTTAAATTTATAGTAAATGAGTAATGCCGAGTTGATTTTGCGGTTAAAATCGATGATTCAAGAAAAAAAATGGAACCTTTTTCGGGACATCATTCAACATCGTACAAGATATTTAACTGTGGTAATGGAAAATGTTGAGCAACAGCATAATTTAAGCGCCGTAATACGTTCGTGCGATTGTTTTGGCTTGCAAGATGTGCATGTAATTGGCGAAAATTATCAGGAAAGCATCAATCCAAAAGTAGAAAAAGGAGCGGCACAATGGACTTCCATTTATTCTTATCCATCAACACAACAATGTTTTCAAGAATTAAAAAAGAAAGGTTATAAAATATTGGTAACCAGTCCTAAAGCTAAAAGGTTTATCCATGAAATTCCGGTGGAACAACAAAAAATAGCATTGGTTTTTGGAAATGAAATTAAAGGAGTAAGTGCCAATGCAATGGAGCAAGCCGACGAATTGGTAAAAATCCCTATGTTTGGCTTTACCGAGAGTTACAATATTTCCGTTAGCGCAGCATTGTGCATGCAACATTTTGTAAACGAAATTCATAACAAAGTTCCCAATTACAATTTATCCCAACAAGAGCAAGAAGAAGTACTTATCGCATGGATGCAAAAAATCATAAAAAACGGCGAAAAAGTAGTTGTCGAATTAAAAAATCGCTCTACAAATAGCTAAAAAAAAGGATTAAAAAACATACTTTTTTTATCTTTAAAAACAGTTTAATTGCTCAGTAAAATCAATGGGTTTGAGATTTTTTTAATTCGGGACTGTCCCGGATTTAATTATCCAGCAAAAGAATGAAATTTCTCATAGGTATTAAAACGTTTAATATCGCCAACTTCAGTTATTATTGTTATGCAAGAAATTAATCCAACTCCGTTTATTTTAATCAATTTATTAAATCT
>JBEEPA010000126.1:0-6942 GCA_041191385.1 Bacteroidota bacterium
CTAATCTTAATTCTAAAGATATATGACTTTTTTCATCATCATCTAAGCCACATACAAGTAACGTTTTACCTTTTCTATTACCATACATTGGATGATTTGTAAGTTTATTAGTTTTTTTTAAAGTTAAACTAAAAATATTAGTTCCATTCTTTTTAGTTTCAAATGTGAAATACCTATAATGACTTAGATATGCACCTCCTCCAAAGATTCCAAAATCAACAAATCTTAACCCTCTGTCAATTATATTTTCTATTTCATAATTAAAGGTGTTTTTAAATTCAAATGGTATAGAATTATGGGCAAGAAATAAATTATATAGATTCGCAATAGGAGAATATATTTTTTGGTCTGTATCTTCTCCAACAATTCCATTTTTTAAATAACAAACATCTTCATGATTTAATTTATGGGGATTTAAGATTCTATATTCTCCAAGGGTTTCAATAATTTTTTTCGAGTTCCACCCATCAGGATTTAGCAATTCTTCTTGAGTAGGAAGTTTATCAATTAATTGGTACGCTTCTTCTTTTTCATTGAACTCATGATATTCAGTATAGTTGCCATTTGTAAGGATTAAAAATTTTGCCCCTAAAATATCATTATATTTTAATATTTGATTATCTGTTTTTTCAGTAATATTTACATTAGGACTTTTGCATTCAATCAAAATTAATGCATATTGATTTTCACCATTTTTTCCCAATCTATTTACATCGTAGACGATAATATCTGCCCTGTCTTTTGTAGCAACCCCAAAATTTTTTAGCGGTGCCTCAACTTCAATATTATTGAAATTATATCCTAATTTATTTAGGTAAAATAAAAAACATTGTCTTACTTCTTCTTCTGGTGTATGTTTTATAAGTTTTTTTCTTGATAAACATAAATAAGATTTTATTCCATTTCTAAATATTATTTTTTTTGAAATTTCTTTTGAAAGTATTAAAAAATTAAAATTATCATTCATTTGTAACCTTCCTTTTTTTGCTAAAATCTTAAAGTAGACTTTATTACATTTTCAAATTTATAAAATTAATCATCATCTTCATCATCATGGTTTTAATTTATTGAATTTAAGAAACAGAAAAATACTGAACTTGTTGTGATTAAAGACATCTTTTTTTGCTATTAACTGATTTTTTAATTCGGTAATAGCTAATAAAGCTTCATTGTATTTAATTTCGTAAGTAATTTCTTCCTGTAAGTTTTTAGTTGTAATGGTATTACTATCAAATTGATTTAACAATACAAAACTTTGGGTGTAATTGGTAATAATATCTAATAAACCCTTTGCTTCGGATAAGGAAGTTTCGTTAGTTGCTGATTTCTGAATCAATTCCACCGTTTTTTGTAATTGCTCCAAGCGTTTTTGGTTAACTGTATAACCTTGCACTAAATGTTCTTTTAAACGCTGTGTTGCCCATTGGCGGAAAGCTGTTCCTTGCTTGGAATTCACCCTATATCCAACAGATAAAATAGCATCTAAGTTATAAGTTAAAACATCTCTAGTTACCAATCTTTTACCTTCTTTTTGAACTTGTGCAAATTTTGCACAAGTTGTTTTTTCATCTAATTCCCCTTCTATATAAATATTTTTTAAATGTCTTAATATAGAAGTTCTATCGGTTTTAAATAGCTCGGCTAACTGATATTGATTAAGCCAAACAGTATCTCCATCAAATTGAACTTCTATCTGTGTTTGATTATCCCCTGTTTGGTATAAAATTATTTCGTTCATTATATAATTTTTTATTTGTTTATCTTTATTAAGGTTGCAATATTGCTTAGTATTATTTTATAAAACAAATTAGTTAAAACTCATTTTACCTTCCAAATATAGTAAAACTTTGCGACAATAGGTGTCGGGAATGAAATTGTTGAAAAAATGTTGATTATTAATGGTTTATAATTTAATCCATTAAATTTTTTAACCCTTTTTGAAGGTTTTGTATCAGTAATTGTTTTAATTCGTTGGGGTAAATTATTTGTATTTCTTGGATAAAACCTTGTAAAAATCTGGCTGGTGCTTCTAGTCCTTGAACATTACAAGTTAATTCATAAATATTTTTTTGATGTATTGTGTGATTTTTAGCTTGGGGAAATTCTTCGATTAACAATTGATAAGCACGCGGACTTAAATTAATTTTTATTTCCCAATTTTTATCGCTAGTAAAATTAAAAATATCGGTGCTAAATTTTTGATGTTGGTTTTCGTATTGCCATGTTTGTTTTAAAATTTCAACTTGTGCCATACGTGTAGGTTTAAAATTGCGCATTTCTTTTTTTTCTACATCAAAAGCAATTAAACTTTCGTAATACTTTGTAAATTTTATGGGTTCGATTAATCGATTTTGTATAGTATTACTGTTTAACGAGTTGTAATTTACTAATTTAACCTGATTTTTATTTTTAATAGCTTGCGAAAGGGTACTGATATGTTTGGTAGTTTGTCCGCTTTCGATAAAATGCGCTACCTCATCCATTTCGGTTAATGGATATAGTTTATCTAAAATAGATTTTTGTAATGTGCTTGCTAATTTGCCGTTACGAAAAACTTGATGTATGGCTTGCGCTTCCTCTAGTGTAAAAACTACCCAATTTTCGTGTTGTAAGGTATTGGCATCGTAAACTTTAAGTTTAAATTTGGTTTTATCTTTTTGTATAATAAAACCTAATTCTTCGAATAAATTAAAATACCTTTCTATAGTACGTACCGAAACATTAAACTCCTTGGCTAATTCGGTTTTAGTATAACCTGTACTTTGGCGTAATTTGGCTATAATTTGTAATATTCGGAGTATTTTTTGTTGTTCAATCATTTAGTAATTTTTAAACCCGATAAAAGATTGGTGTTTTTTAAAATACAAAATTGTTTTTCGATTTTAGTTTTTCGATATCTAAATTAGTACTGGAAATAACTTGTGGAATACTTTGAATTTGTTGTGCTACTTCGTTGGATTTTAGATAGTTTAGTTCTCCAAAAATTAATAAAAAACTATTCATTTGTTTGATTTCTTCCACCAAATATCCATTATCGCCTTTATTAACGATTAAAAAAATTTCTAAATCCTCATCTTTTGGAAAATAACTGTACCATCTAAATTTTTTAGTTTCGGTTGCTATTAGATTTAAAGAATAATCCTCACGCTTTCTTTCTAAATCGATGTGTAAAATAGCATTAATTTTAGCCACCAATTGATAATCAGGTATATTGGTAGAAATTCCAATTAAATCAAAATCAAAACTATTACTTTCTTCCCAATCTAAAACTAATTTACCCATGGTGTTTTATCTAACTCTACAATTTGTAAATTTTCTATTTTTCCGTTATTTAGCTCAAATTTTACAAAAGTTTGAATTGTATGAAATCCATGTTTACCCGCAGCCCCTGGATTAATATGTAAACAATTTAAACTTTTATTAAAGTATATTTTTAAAATGTGCGAGTGTCCACAAATAAACAACATAGGTTTATTTTTTAAAATATACTCCATCACTTTTTTACTGTAAAAATTACTTCCACCAGCAATGTGGGTAATTAAAACTTTGCAGTTTTGTATTGTAAAAAAATTAAA
Organism: Bacteroidota bacterium; assembly: GCA_041191385.1. Taxonomy (GTDB): domain Bacteria; phylum Bacteroidota; class Bacteroidia; order Flavobacteriales_C; genus JBEEPA01. The sequence goes on from JBEEPA010000126.1 coordinate 3,576, forward strand.
TTCGGGAAACTCTGCACGTATGGTATGATTATCAATATTACCATAAACAGCCCTTAAAGGCGCAAAGGTTTTTAATTTATCCGTAACTACCAAACTGCCAATATCACCAGCATGCCAAATTTCATCAACATTTTTTAAATGTTTAAAAATACGTTCATCTAAATAACTGTGTGTATCCGATAATAATGCAATTTGCATGGTATTTATGCTTTGGATTTTTGTTTAAAGCCATTACAAATAAACGAAATAAACTCTTTCCAAGCCTCCTTTTTGGTAAAAACAGAAGAAATTATACTAAAATAAGACGGTTTAGGCTTTTCTACAGAAATTTCCTTGGGAGTTTCCAATTTTTCTTCCTTTTCTTCACCTTCAAAAGTTTTTAATTTTTGTTTAAACTCATCCCAATCAATCCCATTTAAATCGTCGGATTTTTTAAAGTTTTTTTTCGCCGCTTCTAAGCGGCCTTTTTTTTCTTCTAATAAACCTAAATTGTTGTATGCCACAGCATCTTCGGGATCTAAACTAATCGCTTTTTCGTAATCTAAAATTGCGCCATCGATATCTTTATTGGCATCTTTAATATAAGCTCTGGAGGAATATCTATAAGGATTTTCGGGCTCTAAACTAACCGCTTTATCCATGTTTTCCAAAGCCAAATTTAATTGCTTTTGATGAAAAAAAGTTACGCCCAATTGCGAATAAATATCGGCTTGGTTTGGAGCTAAAAAAATAGCTTTTTGAAAAATGGAAACTGCTTGCGAAAAATCGCCCAATTTACGATAAACAACGCCTTGCAAAAGATATAAATTTGCATCTTGTTGGTTTATTTTTAAATTGTTTTCCAACAATTTTAAGGCTTCTTGTAACTGATTATTTTGAATAAATTGATCTATTTTTTGATAAACAGTTTCCATATTTTTAAGTTTTATGCCATTTGTAAGCGTTGTACAGCTACTGTATCGCTGTTTAAATAATCATCAAAAGTCATTAATTTATCGATAATACCTTTAGGTGTTATTTCGATAATACGATTGGCGATTGTTTGAACAAACTCATGATCGTGCGAGGTAAATAAAATAGTGCCTGTATAATCTGTTAACGAGGTGTTTAAAGCGGTAATACTCTCTAAATCCAAATGATTGGTTGGGTCATCTAACAACAATAAGTTTGGATTTTGCAACATAGCTCGGGATAACATACAACGTACTTTTTCGCCTCCAGATAATACATTACATTTTTTGTGAACTTCCTCACCTGCAAACAACATTTTACCTAAAAATCCACGGATATATTGTTCATCTTTTTCCTCGCTGTATTGGCGTAACCAATCTACTAATGTCATGGGTTCATCAAAATACTTACTGTTTTCGTTAGGCGTGTAGGCAAAAGTGATGGTTGTTCCCCAATTAAAATCCCCACTATCGGCTTTAATATTTCCTGCTAAAATTTCGAATAATGCCGTTACCACTTTACTATCTTTAGCATAAAACATAATTTTATCGCCTTTGCGTAATCTAAACGAAATATTATCTAACAATTTAGTGCCCTCAACCGAATAAGTTAAATTGTTCACCTCTAAAATTTGGTCGCCCGCTTCCCTAATTTGATTCCATATAATTGCAGGATATTTACGCGTTGAAGGTTTAATTTCATCTAAATCTAATTTATCCAACATTTTTTTACGAGATGTTGCTTGTTTAGATTTAGAAGCATTAGCCGAGAAACGTGCAATAAAATCCAATAATTCTTTCTTTTTTTCTTCCGCTTTTTTGTTTTGATCCGCCCTTTGACGTAAAGCTAATTGCGAACTTTGGTACCAAAAACTATAATTACCAGTAAATAATTGAATTTTACCAAAATCGATATCGGCAATATGAGTACAAACGGCATCTAAAAAGTGACGGTCGTGACTTACTACAATCACCGTATTTTTAAAATCTGCTAAAAAGTTTTCTAACCACGAGATAGTTGCAAAATCTAAATCGTTGGTAGGCTCATCTAAAATTAACACATCCGGATTACCAAATAAAGCTTGTGCCAATAAAACCCTAACTTTTTGTTTACCATCTAATTCGCTCATATTTTTATAATGCAAATCTTCGGGGATATTTAAACCACTTAACAAAGCTGCTGCATCACTTTCTGCATTCCATCCATCCATTTCGGCAAATTCGCTTTCTAATTCCGATGCTTTTAAACCATCTTCATCACTAAAATCGGGTTTTGCATAAATTGCATCCTTTTCTTTCATGATACTATACAACTTATCATGGCCCATAATAACGGTTTCCAAAACTTGGTGTTCGTCGTGTTTAAAGTGGTTCTGACTCAAAACCGCCATTCTTTTTCCGGGTTCTAAGCTAATAGTTCCTTTGTTGGCATCTTGTTCGCCCGTTAATATTTTAAGGAAAGTAGATTTACCCGCACCATTAGCGCCAATAACTCCGTAACAGTTGCCCTCTGTAAATTTAATATTTACATCATCAAATAAAACTCTTTTACCAAATTGTAAGCGTAAATTGTTAACTGTAAGCATATTTTAAGTATAATTTGTTGCAAAAGTACAAATAAAATAAGCTTAATTGCTTTTAAAATGTATTAATAATTGGCAAAAGATTGGATTTTATGAAATAATGGTAGTTAAAAATTTTAAGCCCTCAAAATCAAATTTAATATTTGCTCAACCAATCCTTCCACAGTTTTGATTTCTAGTTTAGAAAAAGCAAACCATTTTTTTCCTAAATCTTTTAGCGATGCACCTAGGTGATAAACTTAGGTATCATCTAAAATTAAAAATCTATCATGACTTTGAGTAAATATTTTTAATTCAAAACTCCCATATTGTTCGTTGGCTTTTTTAACATCTAATTTAAGCTGATTACTTATTGTTTTCGTTAATATAATTACCTCAACTCCTTTTACTTTTTTGGATAAATGCGTAATCGTTTCTTCATTTATATAATTATCTATCAATACAATACGATATTTTGCAGTACGAATAATTTTTGCTGCCAATTGATAAGCAACAAAAATTTGTCCGTTAAAAAATACACCTTGCGTGGGAATTAAATGCGAATGAATTTGTAAATCTATTTGTTTTACTTTTTGGGAAAGTTCTTGTACGTTGTCCTCCAATCGATTCATCCGATTATTTAACGCATATCATTTTAATAGAAAATCTTTTAAACGTTGTGTAGCCCATTGCCTAAATTGAGTTCCTTGTTTAGATTTCACTGGGTATCCAACCGAAATAATAACATCTAAATTATATAATTCAATTTTACGTTTTATAATTCTATTACCTTCTTTTTGAACTGTCAAGGAATCCTTGACAGTTAATTCTTTTTCAAGCTCACCCTCTTTAAAA
>JBEEPA010000127.1:0-4984 GCA_041191385.1 Bacteroidota bacterium
CGAATCGTTAAGAAAACAAAAATTAAACGCAATTAATCAAAATAATAACTAACATTGCATTATCTTTTTAGTGGCACCCATGCGACCGAAAACACTGGCACGGATAGACCGAAATACGCAACAACCCTTTATTTACCTATAGGTTCAATATATCGAACCTAATCCTTTGCGTTTCTTTTACGATTCGCCTTACTGATAAAGATTTAAAAGAGTATAATTTAATCAAAGAACTTTCTTTTTTAATTTATTTTTTGTTTTGATTGATTCATTTTTAAAATCAAAAATAAAATATTCAATTTATTTTAATCAAAATATCGACAAACCTCCAAAACACCAACCTTTACTAAGTATTCCATATATATGGACTACTTTTTGGAATTCTGTTGGAAAGCGTGCAGTGCATTCTATCGTAGTCTTTTTTTATTTTTCTTTTGGGAGTTGCCTTTCGTCCTGTATCGACGAAATAACAATCTGACAAAGGTAGCCAATTACATATTCCTTTCTTGTAGTTAACTCAATATCTTGATTCTCTATCAAATCATCAATTCCTTTTTCAATTAACTCCCATAATTTGTTATTTTCGTAATCTTTGTAAGGGTGATTCATTTCTTTCATCGCTTATTTTTATTTTTCGGACCATCGGGCCATATTTGATTACCGCTAAAATCTATTTCTTTTACTTTTTTATTTGTTTTTGGATCTGTAACATCCCAATGATCTTTATGTTTCATATCCTTTTTCCAAATATTACCATCTTTATCTTTCCAACCTTGACCACCTTTTAACTTACGCAAACTACCTGGTGGCTCTTTAGAATATTTCCCCCCTTTATCAATTATACCAGTAGATTTTTTGCCCTTGCTTCTATCAGCTGGGTTTCTTGTGAACATATCTTGAACTTCTTGAACAGTTTCTTGATTATCTTCAGCATTAAAATCTCTCCATAAAACTTCCACAAATCTTGTAACAGGATTTCCTTCAGTACCATTTACTATATAATCTAAATCTTCTTCAAATTTTTCTTGATTTACATCTTGTGAATAATCAATATTATCAGGCGATTCTAAAGTAGGTTTTTTACTTTCGTCATTTTTTTCAACAACATCATTTTTCTTAACTTCTTTTTTCTCAATTGGTTTATCAGATGGTGTTTCATTTGTAATAACATCTTTTTTATCTGAAGCTAAACTACCTTTATCTGTTTGTTTCGAATCCGTTTTCGCCTCTTTTTTCTCATTAGCTTGTTGTTGAGCTGGTTTTGGCTTAACATATATTTGTGATTTATCACCTAATGTAACTTTTAAATGTCCTTTATTTGGATCATATTCACTTTCGGGAATCTCAACATAAGGACCTTCCTTCCCTTTAACTTTATATTCTTTAGTTTTTTTTGCTGCACCATCTGCTTGATCACCCAACACATCCGTCAAATTAACCGGATTGTTATCCATACTCGTGTAACTCGATTGCCACGGTTGGAACACTGGGTCTACAGAGAACCATCTGCCTAATCTTGTATCTAGTTGGCGGAACTCGGTGGTGTAACTGCTTCCATTACTGCTGTTTACCTCGTTATCCTTTTCACTGCCTTGGTAGCCAAATCTGTAATTCAAAGAACTTAAGGATGAACCTTTTGCGCTATATTTAGTTTTGTAATATACCATTTAAATAAGGCAATAAACCGTTTTCGATTTTAGTGAAATAAATATATGTATAGGAATCTGCTATGATTTTATAATCGAACCAATCGTACTTTTGATTGCTTACTCTTAATAAAGCTAATGCTACACAAATGTAAATGGATACACGCAATACATTAAAAAGTATTCCTAAAACTTTGTTTAATGGGCCCATTGCCGACATTTTTACGCCTTTTTCGATTATTTTTCCTAAAAAATATAAGGAAACCAAAATAGCTGTAAAGGTTAAGGCAAAAGCTAAAATTGGAATATGAATATCCCATTTTTCTTTACAAAAATCTGCTACCCAATCCGAAAAAAACATTGCCCCATATACACCCAAAATTAGTCCGCCTAAACTTGCTAAAGTTAAAACCAAGCCGTTTTTAAAACCCTTGTATGCAAAAAATAAAAACAAAATTGCAGTGACAGCATCAAAATAATGGAACTCCATATTTATTTTAATTTCAGTAAGTTATCTATTGCTTGATTAATTTTTTGCGTATTGATTTTTGCAAAATTACGTTCCATTTTTTGTTTAATTTGCGCTGTACACAAATTACCAATACTTCCTTCGTGCGAATGTTGAACAGATCTGTTAGGGTTAAATTTTCCTTCTTCTATCTCTAAACCTACTTGTTTGTAGGATTCCCTAAAAGGCATACCTTCCAATACCCTTTTATTTACCTCTTCCACACTAAATAAATAATCGTAAATTGGTAATTCGCCAATAATATTTTTATTTACATCGATATTAGGAACCATTAACAAAGCCATTTCTAGGCAAGCAATAGTTTCATCAAAAGCATAAATGTATTTTTCTTTTAGTAATTGTAAATCTCTAAAATAACCCGATGTTAAATTAGCCATAACAGAAGCTAACTCGAAAGGGATAGCTTGAATTTTATTACACTTACCACGCATCAACTCAAACACATCGGGATTTTTTTTGTGTGGCATAATACTAGAACCCGTTGTAAATTGAGATGGAAGAGTTATGAACGAAAAATTCTGACTCATAAACAAACAACAATCTGCAGCAAACTTCATTAAAGTACTTGCCAAAGCACTTAAAGCATAAGCTACAGTTCTTTCCGTTTTTCCCCTAGTCATTTGCGCATACACCACATTATAATGTAAATCCTCAAATCCTAACAACTCGGTTGTGCGTGTACGATTGATAGGAAAAGAAGACCCATAACCCGCAGCAGAGCCTAAAGGATTTTGATTGGTAAAATTAAACGCAGTGGCCAACATATCCATATCATCCGCTAAAGCCTCGGCATAAGCACCAAACCATAAACCAAACGAAGATGGCATTGCCACTTGTAAATGTGTATATCCTGGCAATAAAATATCCTTATGCAACTCGCTTTTTTCCTGAAAAGCTTGAAACAATTGATTAACCAACTGCGTGATATACATCATTTTACTTCGTCCATACAACTTTAAATCCACCAAAACTTGGTCGTTACGAGAACGAGCGCTATGCACTTTTTTACCCACATCTCCCAATTTTTTAGTTAACAGCATTTCCACTTGCGAATGCACATCCTCTACCCCATCCTCTATAGTAAAAGTTCCATTTTGAGTAGTAGCATAAATCGCCACCAATTCTTTATGTAAGCTTGGTAATTCCTTAGGATCCAACAAACCCACCTCGGTTAACATGGTAACATGAGCAATGTTACCTAACACATCAAAAGGCGCTAAATGAATATCCAATTCATTATCGTTACCAATTGTAAATTTTTCTATTTTACTATCTACATTAATACCCTTATCCCAAAGCTTCATAATTTAAATTTAGTTTACAACATATCAACAATCTGTGATTTTCAAATTTAGAATTAATATTATAGAAATTAAACTACAACAATAATATGTTTTAACATTGTTGCTGTTAAAAAACCATTTTTTTTAAATGGTTATGATTTTCAAGTCAAAAATGACTAAATAAAAAATGATTCCCTATAATCAAACCAATATGATTTTTATTATCAAAAAGGAATTTTTATTTATCCCCCACTCCGTCCTGCGGACACCTCGCCCTCAATGGCGAGGAGTTACGTACACTCCTATTAATAATAGCAAATCTATTATTTCAAGCAGAAGTGGGGAATATTTGTTTAGGTACAATTATGGCGAATAATTAATAAAACAAATAAATCGATACAAAATTTTAATTAATTTATCGATTTAAAAATTAGGTTTTCGTTTTTCTATAAATGCATTAGTTCCCTCTTTAAAATCATCTGAGCCAAAACAACTGCCAAATAAATCAATTTCGGTTTTTAAACCATCATTTGAAAAAGACGATTGAATAGCCAGAATAGCGTTTTGAATTGCATTAGGTGAATTTTTAGCTATACTATTTGCCATATTTGTTGCTTGTTGAAGCAAATTTTCGGGAGTAGTAATTTCATTAATCAAACCTATATTTTTAGCTTCGGTAGCATCCAACATTTTAGCGCTTAAAATTATTTCGTAAGCCTTACCTTTACCCACCAATTGCGCCAAACGTTGCGTACCACCGTAACCTGGAATTAAACCTAAAGTAACCTCAGGCAAACCCATTTTTGCATTTTGTGCAGCTATACGAATATGACAAGCCAAAGCCAACTCCAAGCCACCACCTAAAGCATAGCCATTTATTGCAGCAATTACAGGTTTATTAAAATTTGCAATTACATCAAACAACAAATCTTGTCCGTTTTTTGCCAAGGCTTTCCCCTCCTCGGGAGTAAAATTTATAAATTCTTTGATATCAGCACCAGCAACAAAAGCCTTATCACCACTACCTGTTATGATAACTACACGAATATTTGAATTGTGTTGAATTATATTTAAAGCCGAACTTAACTCCGCAATAGTATCTTTATTTAAAGCATTTAATTGTTGCGGACGATTGATAGTTAAAGTTGCAACAAATTCGTTTTGAACAACTTGTATAAATTGAAATTGATTTTCCATACGAAATAATTTGAAGTATAATAATTTACAAACGCAAATAAAAATATTTTGTTTTGTTGAAAAAATTAATACTTCAAATTTTAAATTATGTTTTATCATTTAAAATTTATCATATATATTTGTAAAAAATAGATAAATCAAAATAATATGTTTCATTTAAAAGGTGTTTTAAAAGTAAAAAGTGATACACAAGTAGTATCAGATAAATTTAAAAAAAGAGAATTTGTGCTAACGGATAATAGCTCACAATATCCACAACACTGTTTATTCCAGTTAACACAAGACCGTACAGAATTAATTGAACCTTTTAATGAAGGAGATACAATTACAGT
>JBEEPA010000128.1:0-5339 GCA_041191385.1 Bacteroidota bacterium
CACCAACAATATTCATGGAATTTATTTTAATTTCTAAAGAAGAATATATTGTTTTATCATCCAAAACCGCAACATCTGTATAAGTTGTGTTTTTTGCAATTAAAGGTATTACTTTACTATACAATAAATCTGAATTGCTTGGAACAACATTATTTATCGTAAAATCAATATTAGTGATATCTACAGGTAGGTTATTTATTACTTCTAACTCTACCAGTCCGGATTCTATATCAACGGATTGAAACAAAGCTGAGTTTTGAATAATTGTATTTAAGGCATTAGGAATACTTGCGCTTTCTATAATAAAGGGGATCGAATTGTCTACAAAAAAATTAAAAAAACCTTGAGTCACTCCTGCTTGCAATAATAATTCCTCAATAGTTATGGAATATGAAAAACTTAAATCTTCTAAATCTAAGGTTTGTAAACTTGCTCCAAAAGTTATGGTAGTATCCGAATATTTAATAATACTATCTGTATTAATTTCGCTTAAGTTTTGCTTAAAAACTAAAGACAACGTTGTATCTCCCTGGTTTTTAATATAATCTGAACCTAAAATATTTTCTATACTTAAAGTTGATTTTGCAACTGGAGCTTTTAATCTGGTTTCCCAAATTGTTTCTCTATCGCGAATACAAGATGTGATTATTACAATTGTTAAAATTGCTGTAAAAAAATATAGTTTTTTTGTCATAGTTAAGGATTTAGCTTCTTTTTAACGAAAATTAAATTAAAGGTTGCTTTTATTTTAAAATAACTAGCTTGTTGGTTTGTTCCAAGTTTTGATCACCCATTTTAACACTAAGTTTATAAAAATATACACCTCTACCAATTGGGTCGCCAAAGTCATCTCTACCATCCCAATCTATTGGTCCAACCCTATTCGCATCTGCAAGTGTTTGATATCGAATAGTTTTAATTAATCTACCAGTAATCGTATAAATTCTAATCATAATGTCCATTTCATTTTGCGGATTATTGTGCTCAAAATAAAACCCTGTATGAGTTGTAAATGGATTAGGATAATTAATTAAGTTTTTTATTGCTAAAGGAGCTGTTTCGGCTATATAAAATTCGGTTAAAGCTTCGGATGGATTATTTAAGTTATCCGATGCTTTAACAATTAAAGTATATCTTCCTTCTTTTACATCATTTAGTTGTAAACGAACAGTTCCTTTAGTAAAATCGTTTGTTGCTGGGGTGTAAAATGGATTTAAAATTTTTTCGTTGTTAGTTGAGCTATTTAATTTTAAAATAATGTTTGTTCCTATTTCATCCGAGGTTAAATTAATACCTGATGGGTCTTTAAATTTTGCTATCAACATTGGCTGTGGTTCTATAGCTGTTCCAAAAGTGTAAGTACTATCATTTAACCAAATTTCTATTTCAGGTCCAATTTTATCATTCAAAGCATTGGTGTCTATTCCACCAACAATGGTATTTTTAAAACCCGAAAAAGTATTTTCTTTTCCGTAAACTAAATAAGTAATTTTACCTAAACCAAAATCGCTCCTGGTATTTTTGGGTAATTTAAATTGAATATCAAACTTTCCATTTTTTACCTCTGCTACAGATTTTGTAAGCATATTTTCCTGCTGAACATAATCAAAACCGCCACCAGTACGATCGTTATCCAAAGAAGTACGATTAACTTTTTTATCATAAATACTCATTTCTACCCAACCATTATAACTTTCATCCCCTTCAATTTCTCCCAAAATTTTTACTGTATTTAAAGCTTTAATAGTATCCACAATTACTTCATTAACTTTAATATTATTTGTTTTTACTTTTTGTAAAGGAAAAGAAAAACGGATAGCAGGGTCACCTAAAAGTGTAAAATTTCTATCATTATTTCCTCCATTATTTTTAACTTTTGTTTCTTTAAACAAATCTCCTAACCTAATAACTTCATTTTGTTTTTTTTCTGCTAAAACTTCATAAAATGAACGGTTTAATCTGAAATTTGGAATCGAAAAAACCAATCGTGTTGTTGTAAACAATGCAATTGCTCCACCTTTATTTTGTAAAAATAGGTTTTCGCCTGCGCTGGTTTGTTTTGGATCATCAAATCTACTAAACTCGCAAGTGGCTGTCATCACTAAAGGATAACTAAACAAATTGCGCATTTGCATAATTTCGGCATTGGTTAAAATTCTTTCGGATGCCCAACCATATTCGCCACCATGTCCGGTATAATTAATTAATAACCCTCCATTTTTAAACATATCTTGAATTTTTTCTTCGGCTCCCAATACCTGATTTTTGGTTATGGTTCTCACTTTTGGAAAAGCATCAATGTAGGTTTTTGTAATATTTAAATTACGTATTGTAGTATCCACCAAAACTGTAAGTTGTTCGGCTTGTCGCATGTGCTCAAATCCATCACCATCATCGGCAATAAAATGAATTTTGTTTCGCCAATCTTTATATAGATTTTGTTTAGATTCTGGAGTTAAACCATAGTATTCCTTAATTTTTTGAACCGCATTATTGGCTTCATTTTGATTTTTAACGGGAATCCTACCAACAGACAAATCTAATTGATCAAATACACCAAAATTTCCTTCATTCAAATCCATTAAGGCATAAAAATCATCCGTTCCAAATGATCCAGTTAATCTTGTAGAATTCTCGGATTGAAAAACTGGAATGTGATTAATATGCGTAGAATTTATTCTTTTAGCATCTTGTGAAGCATCGCCCAATAACAATACGTATTGTAATTTTTTATCTTTACTGTACAAATACCTTATAAAATCTCTAATTGCTGGTGCTTCTTTTCTTCCGCTACTAAATTCATTGTAAATTTCTTCAACGTTTACAACCTTTGTTATTAATTTATCTTCAGTTTCATGAATATTTTTAATTTCGTTGGCAGCAATTAAAAAATCGGGATGACTAACAATCAAGAACTCTGGTGTAATAAAATTTTCTTTTAAATTGGCAAATTGGATTGGTGCTTTATAAACTGCCGAATAACATTGAGAAGGATGCAATAACAAATACTGATTATTTTTGTTTCCCTTTTTATAAAACTCAAGTTTATCATTTACTATATTAAATCCTACTTTTTTAACATTATAAAAATTATCTACTTCAAAAAGTACTAAATCACTTGGATTTGTAGCTTGAATTTGATATAAAAAATTATCATTACTTCCATAAAAATCAAAATTAGTAATAAACAAAGGCTCATTTCTATACACCCAATTTTTATTGTAATTAAAAGTAAATTTATGTACCCATGCCGATGAATTGTTATTGGGCTGTGCATATCTATTACTAAAGTTTACAAGCTCATTTGGAAAAAGAAAGCTAAAATTTTGATCATTAAATCTTGCATAATCGTTGTAATAAATCGGACTAATGGCTGGATATGCAATGGTTCTTATTAAAATATCATTCACAAATAATTCCATGATATTTGCACTTACACCAACATTAGATCTTACAGCTGCCGAATAATCAATTTTTACAGGTATTGTAGTAATCAAATCTTTAAGATGGATATTAAAAATCCTTGGGTTAGCCGATAAAAAATCTTCACCAACCCATTGTCTTCCGCTTTTAATAAAATTCAACAACTGATTTTGATGATGATAATAATCGTTTCCAGATGAAAGTTCAATTGGATTATCCAAAATATCAGTAAATTCCGATTGCATAATGTTTTGAAATCCCGTATTTAAACCAAAAAACACAAAATTGGTATCTGTATAATCATTTAGTTCCACACTTATTTTTTTGGATGATGCTGTAAATTGTAAACGTTTAGCATCGTGTGCAAAAAATAAAAAATAATCATTCATACCAAATTCATTATCTCCTCCGTCAACTATATATATTGGAATTTTAGCTAAAGAATCCGGACGCATAATACTATTTAAATAAGGATTCATTCCGCCTTCATTACCTATTAAAGCAATTAAATTACTTTTTACAGGTTGATTAATAATCTTCCAATCTATTAAATTTTCATATGTAATTTTATGCATACCACGATTTACAATACCTATTTTATGCCACAATCCATTAATTACCTGATTTTGAGTTGTGTTTTCGATAGATTGAATACTAGGTTTATTAGTGATTGTATAAGTTAAACTAAAATTAGTGATTTTAAAATACGAACCATTTTGAAAAACTAATGGAACAAATAACAATTTAATAAAACTTTGATTGCCCGATTTTAATTCACCAATTTTTATGTCTGGTTCGGTTGGTATAACTGTTTCTTCATTTAAAATAGCAGATTCTTCTCTGCTCAAAGGAACTTTAGAATATGAAAAATTAACAACATCAACACCAAAATTTTGTTGATTTACTGCAATCAAATCAGTGTATGTAGGTAGATAAAAATTATCAACATCTAACAAGGCATTATCAAAATTTAAAAAAAATATTGATTTATCTTCCTCGCTTATTTGTTTAATTCCTTGCCAAACAATATCTTTGCGTATTGTTTGAGCAGGTAAAAATAATATGTTTATTGTAATTAGTAGTAAAAAGAATAGTTTTTTAAGTCTCATATTGGGATAAAATTAAAAAAAATTATTTTATTTGTTACTTTTTAATGTTAAAGATGTTATAACTGATGAGAACGATTTTTTGTAGTATTATCGTATTTCAAAAAATTATTTTTATTATTGTAGTTAATATGTATATGAAAATGACCCAAAAACTATCATTACTATTCAGTTTAACGATTGTATTATCGCTATTTAACTCTCTTGAACTTAAAGCTCAAGATCCTGAATTTACACAATTTTACGCTAATCCTTTGTATCTAAACCCTGCATTTGCTGGTAGCATGAGATGTCCAAGATTAGCAATGAATTACCGTAACCAATGGCCTGCAATTAACAGGGCTTATATAACTTATTCGGCCTCTTACGATCAACATGTTGATGCAATTGGTGGTGGTTTAGGTGTTTTAGTTGTAAGTGATGTTGCTGGTAACGGTACTTTAAATACAACTAATGTTAGTATGATTTATTCTTACTTTCTTCCTGTAACTAAAGATTTTTCAATTAAAGCTGGTATCCAAGGTACATTCGCTCAAAAAAGATTAGATTTTACTAAATTAACATTTGGTGATATGATAGATCCAAAAATGGGATTTAGCAATATGAGTCAAGAAATTGATCCAAGTAGAACAGCTTCAAATGTAAATTTCTCAGCTGGTATATTAGGTTATAGCAAATTATTTTATATCGGAGGTTCTGCACACCATTTACTAAATGCTAACGAAGGATTTATTGGTAATAGCCCCCTACCGATTAAAATTTCAGCGCACACTGGTGCGGTAATACCATTAAGCGACTCTCCACAAAATA
>JBEEPA010000129.1:0-3688 GCA_041191385.1 Bacteroidota bacterium
AATCTAAAATAATTTACATTTTCAAAATTTGTAGATGCATTAAAAACTTTAATGACCCTCGATGTATCTGAAAAAAATAAACTTTGATTTTTATCCGGAAATATAAACCCTGGCATTGCCATTACATCTTTAATTTTTTTAGGTTTAATAACTTCTGTAAAACAACCGTTATAACCTGTAATCAAATGTGTAAATTTATCTCCAGATTTAGACTTAGCATCTGATATTAGTAAAGTATCGTTTACGATAACTTGAGTTTGGTAATCGTATGCTAAATAATCATGTGTAGGACTAGGGTTATTTACAGAAAGAGCAAGGCTATTATAAGTTAATTGAGGATTTACACATTCACTTGGAGGGTTTTCTGGGTGAATTAGCAAACCATCACTATTGTTTTGTTCAAATAACCAACAATGATAATTGGTAGTAAAAATTTGATTATTTTTAAACGCTTGTAATGTATATTTTGGAGAAGCTCCCCAACAAATTGTATCTCCTAAACTACTGTTAAAAACTACACTATCAGGTTTTTCTCCAACTCTTATAAATTGCTCTACTTTTACAGTATCCACGCAGCCGTTATCCAATAATATCGCGTAAGTTATGGTATAATCTCCGGGGGTTTCGAAAGTATGTGTAGGAGATGTATCGAACGATATATTTTGATTTCCTGATGCAGGATCACCAAAATCCCAATAAACTGAGGCAATTTTTGTTAAATCTAAAATATAACTTAAAGTATCCATAAATGCAACTGTTAAAGGTGCACAACCGGATTTTTTATTGTTTACAGCCTCAAAATTAGCTATAGGAAATGGTGCGTTAACATTAGCAAATCTACTTCTTTTACACCCATAAATATCTGTAGCTTGTAATTCAACAAAATGCTTATCTGGTGGTGTTTGAAATTGTTTAATTGGATTTTCTAAAGTTGAATTTTTAGATGAGTATACCGTATCATTAAAGTTCCATAAATATTGCAAGCCTTTTCCTGTTGAATTATTTTCGAAACTTACAATCATTGGTGGATTACATTCATCCGAACTATAAGAAAACGATGGATTTGATGGTGTATAATTTAATCGTGTAGTATCCCAACAGGTTTCATTTACTTCTGCTCTTAAAGTGATGATTTTAGGATGAATATCGTTGTATTTTTTTGTTAAAGTATTTTCTGTAGATTCTGAACCATCACCTAAATTCCATGAAATTTTATTCGCAAAAGGTTTTGTGGTATTGGTTAAATTGATTGTAAAATCTTGCTGATTACAACTAATCGAAAAATCAAAAGTAGCTTGATAATTCATAATTTTCATTTCTTTTATTATTGAATCCGTACAGCCAGAATTTTTCTCACGAACCACCAATTTTACTAATGTTGTATCAAATTTTGTATAAATATGTGTTCCTGGTAACTCTGCGTTAGATGTTTTTCCATCGCCAAAATCCCAAAAATATTCTAAATTATTTCCTTTTGAAGTATTAGTAAATGCAACTCCTGCCGGAACTCGGCACAATAAATCATTGTGTAAAAAATTTGCCTCAGGTCCACCTAAACTTATAAAATTGTTTTTTACTTTGGTAGCTTCACAACCATTTTGATCTACAACTCTTAAAAATACTGTATGATTTCTTTTTTCGGTATAAATTGTATTTGGAAATTGTTGTGTAGAGGTTTGTCCGTTACCAAAACTCCAAAACCACGATTGTATGGCAGCCGAATTAGGAACTGATAAATCGGTAAAATTTACCTGTAAAGGCGAACAACCTAAAGGTTTATCCGCCGTAAAATCAACGCTTGGCGGCGCAAAAACGCGAATAAAATTGCGTTCATCCACCATTACCTGTTGTCCGTTTTGCGTAACTGTTAACTTTACCGAAATTAAAGCCGGCGAACTAAAAACTATAGTTGGATTTTTTTGATTAGATGTTACACCATTACTAAATTCCCAAAAATACGCATCGGCAGATAACAAAGGATTTACCGTAAAAGTAACCGAATTAGGCGCACAAACCTGCGTAGAACTAGCCGTAAAATCTGGAACTACCTGAGCATGCAAAAAACTAATAAAAAATAAAAATAATAATGTTAAACTATTTTTAAACATCACCTTTCATAAATTAAAAACTTGAAAGATAGCAATAAACTCAATAACTCAAAAAAAATAAACCACCTTTTTATACAATTTTATAAACAATTTAAATAGCTTTTTGTATTTGTTTAAGTCACTTCACAAAGTAGATATTTAAAAACTCTTTCATTTCAAAAAGTAAATTCAATTCAATCTAAACAAATCCATTCTAATTCAATCTTGTAATCGGCAAATTTTATTAAATTTACCTCTTTTAAAAAAGTAAATATCACATTAAATTTGATGCAAATGAAATTCGGAACAAAAGCTATACATGCAGGTTTACAGCCTGATCCTACAACTGGGGCAATCATGACGCCTATTTATCAAACTTCTACTTATGTGCAAGAAGAACCCGGAAAACATAAAGGTTATGAATATTCCCGAACACAAAATCCAACTCGTAAAGCACTAGAGGACAATTTAGCAGCTATAGAAAATGGTAAGTTTGGTTTGGCTTTTGCCAGCGGTTTGGCGGCTATGGATACTTTATTAAAGGTATTTAAACCGGGTGATGAAATAATTTCGTCGCACGATTTATATGGGGGCTCTTACCGTTTATTTACCAAAGTTTTTGAAGGTTTAGGGATAAAATTTCACTTCGTAGATATGGCAAATGCAAATCATATTTTGCCTTTTATCAATCAAAACACAAAAATGGTTTGGGTGGAAACACCTACCAATCCGATGATGAATATAATTGATATTGAAGCTATTGCAAATATCACTAAAAGCAAAAATATTTTATTGGCAGTGGATAATACTTTTGCATCGCCTTTTTTACAAACGCCTTTGGATTTAGGTGCGGATATCGTTATGCACTCTATCACAAAATATTTAGCCGGACATAGTGATGTGGTGATGGGTGCTTTGATTTTAAACGACGAAAAACTTCACCAACAATTGGCTTTTTTACAAAATGCTTGTGGTGCAGTACCTGGTCCACAGGATTGTTTTTTGGTACTTAGAGGTATTAAAACTTTACATATCCGTATGGAACGCCATTGTTTTAACGCAGGGAAAATTGTTGATTTTTTAGTAAATCATCCTAAAGTTGGAAAAGTGTATTACCCTGGTTTACAAAATCATCCTAATCATGCTATTGCTCAAAAACAAATGAAACATTTTGGCGGAATGTTATCTTTTAACTTAAAAAGTAACAGTTATGTGGATGCTAAAACGGTAATTTCTTCTACGCATTTATTTGCTTTAGCGGAGTCCTTGGGTGGCGTGGAATCGTTATGCGGACATCCTGCCTCAATGACGCATGCTTCTATTCCTAAAGATCAAAGAGAAGCCAAAGGTATTGTGGATAGTTTAATTAGATTAAGTGTAGGGATTGAAGATATTGAGGATTTAATTGCAGATTTAGAACAAGCTTTGGCAAAAGTGTAAATACAATTGAAGTTCTAAAAGCAAATTTGATAAAATTTTAAACATGAATTACTGTAAATTAATTACAATAGTACTTATATTTACAGCCTAATTTAAAAGCAAGTATAAATATGAACGAGTGGTTTAACTGTAAGATTAGTTTTTTAAAACAATTAGAAAAT
>JBEEPA010000130.1:0-23744 GCA_041191385.1 Bacteroidota bacterium
CTATTGAAGCACAATTTTTTGGAGAAATTGTACAATCGATGTTAAAACTAGGAAAAGCACAAGGGATTTGTATTGCTGCAGCTTTAAGTAGAGATATTCCTTTTACAGAATATGCCCCTAGAAAAATTAAACAAAGTATAACAGGGCGAGGAACTGCAAGTAAAGAACAAGTTGCTGCTATGTTGGATAATATTTTAAATATAAAAATCAATTCAGAAACTTTAGATGCTACAGATGGTTTAGCTACTGCAGTTTGTCATTTTTATCAAATCAATACTTTAAGTGGAAAATCTAAATACTCTGGTTGGGAATCATTTATAAAAAATAATCCTGGGAAAATTAAGTAAGTAATTTTAATATTCTAAAAATTGTTTCACTTCATTTTTAAGCACATTTTGAAATTTTTTACCCATATTAAATGAGCTTAAAGCTTGATGGTTAAAATGTGTAACCAACTGAACTCCAGTTACTGCATTGGTTAAAAATATTTCTTGAGCATCTTTTAAATCGTTTAACGTGATTACACCTTGTTCCAACTCGATGTTGTTAATTTTACAAAAACTTACAATAAAATTACGTACTGAACCACTTACCGGTCCTTCGGTTAAAGCTGGAGTTTTTAATTTACCATTAATTACTGCAAAAATATTGGAAGATACTGCTTCACAAACATTTTGATTGTGATTTAAAACAACCACATCATCCCAGTTATTTTCTTTTTTAAACACACCAGCCAAAACATAAATTAATGCTGATGTAGTTTTGCAATTGGCTATACCATCGGCAGATTTTAATGCTTCGGTGTACACTCCTAAATTTAAAACCTCAGGTGTATCAGGATAATAAGGCGAATCTAAATGAACTCCTTCAATAAAAAATCCTAATCGATTTCCCATTGGGGTATATAAACCAGGAGATTCACGGAATATAAACAAACGAATTTTTGCGTTTTGATAGTAGTTTTTTTGGATAACTTTATACAATTCTTTACTAAAAAACTCGGCATCATATTTTTCGGTATCCAACTTTAAAGTTTTTAAACCCAGTTCTATACGTTGTAAATGATATTTCTCCAACAACATTTTCCCTTTAGCCAATTTGATAGTTTCAAAAATACCATCGCCATATTTAAAGGAACGATTTGCACTGGTAAAAATTTTCTCACCTTTTTCTACTAAAAAACCATTAATACTATCAAATTCGTTAATCATACAATTTCATTTATTAATTGTGGTAACACTTTATTTACGTCGATTTTTATCCCTTTCACGCCTACTTTTTCTCCACACTCAATATCTCGCCATTTATCGCCAATGAAATATGATTGTGAAGGATCTACATTGTATTTATATAATGCTTTTTCTAATAATAAGGAATCAGGTTTGCGGCACAAACAAGCTTCTAATTTGTTATGGTGCGGACAAAAATAAAATTCTTGTATTTTTACTCCGTTTTTTAAAAATTCTGTTTCGATATAACTGTGCACTACATCCACATCTTCTTTGGTGTACATACCTTTACTAATACCGCCTTGATTAGTAATTACAATAATTAAAAAACCTCGCTCAACCAACTGTTTACATAAAGGAATAATGCCGTCCAATATATGCATATCCTCTAATTTGTATGTGTAATCATCGGGATCGTAAGTTACAACACCATCTCTATCTAAAAATACTGCTTTGTTCATATTTTATTTAAATACCTGATTTATAAATTCTTGCCATAAACTTGGTTTTAAAAACAAGGTAAACAGCAAGCCAAAAACTGCTCCCCAAAAATGAGCTTCGTGCCCAATGTTATCCATTTGTTTTTTAGACATCCAATGGGAATATGCCAAATACAATAAGCCAAATATCCAACCTGGAATAAAAGGCGGAATAAAAAAGATGCCTATTTTTTGAGTTGGGTAAATTAAAATAAAAGCAAAAACCACTGCAGAAACTGCACCAGATGCGCCAATTGCATTGTAATTGGGTTTGTTGTAATATTTAATATAGCTTGAAAAACTAGAAAAAATCATTCCGCCCAGATACAATAAAACAAAATACAACAATCCAATTTTTCCAAATAACTGTGTAAAAACATACTCTATATGCTCGCCAAAAATATACAAGCTAAACATATTAAATAACAAATGAGGCGTATCGGCATGCACAAAACCATGTGTTACAATACGGTGTACTTGTTTATAATGATGAATTAAATAAGGATTAAACATCAATTTACTAAACAAAATACTATCCTTAAAAGCTTGGTAAGAAACCAAAACTGTAAGTAAAATTATACCTGTATTTACCGATAAAAAATCAGCCATTGTTATTTAAAGTATCTAAAATCGTGGTTGTTTTTAATTTTTTGTAAGGTAAAATAAATTAGTTTAATCACATTTAAAACATCGTCCTTATGCGCTGCCTCAACAGTTGTGTGCATATATTTTAATGGTAAAGAAATTAAAGCCGATGGAACACCACCGTTACTATATGCAAAAGCATCAGTATCGGTTCCTGTAGAACGAGTAGCTGCTAAACGTTGAAAAGGAATTTTTTCTTTAGTTGCTGTATCTTTTATTAGTTGTAGTAAATTATTTTGCACAGCTGGTCCAGTAGTTAAACAAGGACCTTCGCCACCAACTACCTCCCCTTGCTCAATTTTATCTATCATTGGTGTTGTTGTATCGTGACAAACATCTGTAATTATAGCCACATTTGGTTTAATACTTTGCGCCATCATTTCTGCGCCTCGTAAACCAATTTCTTCCTGAACAGCATTTACAATGTATAATCCAAATGGTAATTCCACTTTGTTTTCTTTCAACAACCTTGCAACTTCAGCAATCATAAATCCTCCAATACGATTATCTAAAGCCCTACCCAAATAGTATCTATCGTTTAAAATCATAAACTCATCTTCATAAGTTACTACATCCCCTACTCTAATACCTAATTTTTCTACTTCCTCTTTGTTTTTCGCGCCACAATCTAAACAAATATTAGTTAATTCTGGCGATTTTTCTTTTCCAGAAGTACGAGTATGAATAGCAGGCCATCCAAAAACTGCTTTCACCATACCTTTTTCTGTATGAATATTTACACGTTTGGAAGGTGCAATTTGATGATCGGAGCCTCCATTACGACGCACATAAATATATCCATCCTTTGTTATATAATGTACAAACCAACTAATTTCATCGGCGTGCGCTTCAATCACAACTTTAAATTGGGCTTTTGGATTTATAATTGCAGCCACACTACCGTAATTATCTACAATATAATCATCAACGTAAGGTTTAATGTAGTTTAACCACATTTTTTGTCCTTCCGCCTCAAAACCAGTTGGAGAT
Source organism: Bacteroidota bacterium (assembly GCA_041191385.1). Classification (GTDB taxonomy): domain Bacteria; phylum Bacteroidota; class Bacteroidia; order Flavobacteriales_C; genus JBEEPA01. The sequence continues at coordinate 3,344 of JBEEPA010000130.1, forward strand.
GGGTTATTGATATAATCTTCTAAAAATTTAAGGGATTTTTTATTTAAGCTAATTTTCGACATACTATTAAATTATTAAGTGAATTTTTAAGCTAAACAAATATAAAGTAATTGATTTGCTTAAAAATACCTATTTAAAAACATAAGTTAACAAGGCTTGGTTAATTAATTTAAATTAAAGCAAAACACTAATTACAATTAGTTAACAAAGCGTTAAAATATTAACCTAAATTTAAAAATAGCTTAAATCAAAAACTATAATTGTAATGTAGTTTAGTGGAAAATTAAACTGTATAACATGGAGCCTTTAATAAGCGAACAAGATTTTAGCAAAGCAATTGGAACAGATAAATTTCCTTCCAAAAGCTTTAATCAAATGCTAAGTAAAATGTTTAAAATTGATGAAATAAATAAATTATATTCAGATGCATTTGATTTAGACACCGAACGTTTTATCGAAAACACTTTAAAAAACATTGGTGTACAAATAGATTATTTGGATAAAGAGCTGGACAATATACCAACAAAAGGTCCTTTTATAGTAGTTTGCAACCATCCTTATGGAGCAATTGATGGATTAATTTTAATTTATTTATTACTAAAAAAACGTCCGGATTTTAAAATTATGGGTAATTTTTTATTACATAAAATAAAACCGTTAGTTCCTTATTTATTACCTGTAAATCCGTTTGGTAAGCATATTAAATCCTCTAGTTACTCCGGAACTAAAAACGCTATTAAAGAATTAAAAAATGGTGCATGTGTTGGAATTTTTCCAGCTGGCGAAGTTTCATCGTTTCAAAAATTTAAATCTATTAGCGATAGCGAATGGAAATCATCTGTTGTTAAATTAATCAAAAATGCAGATGTACCAGTTGTACCTATTTATTTCCATGGTTCAAATTCATTATCATTTCACTTATTAGGATTAATCAATCCGGCTTTGCGAACTATAAAATTACCATCCGAAATTTTTAATAAAAAAAATACAACTATTAAAGTTCGAATAGGCAAAATAATTCACCCATCCGACGATTTATACCATTTAGACACAACAACTTTTGGAAAATTTTTACGTGCTAAAACTTATGCTCTAGGACATACTGTTGATGTAAAAAAGTTTTTTAAATTCCCCGAATATCCAATTAAAAAATTAAACAATATTGATGAAGAAGTGAACGATTTAATTTTGCACAATGAAATTAATAGTTTAGATAATTACAAATTATTTGATTGGGGCGATTATGATGTGTATGCAGCGCCAACCAATAAAATCCCTAAAATCATTCAACAAATTGGCGTTTTACGCGAAAAAACATTCAGAGCAGTTGGCGAAGGTACTGGAAAATGTATGGATTTAGATCAATACGATTTGTATTACGATCAATTGTTTATTTGGGACAGGGTAAACAGTAAAATTGTTGGAGGTTACCGTATTGGAAAAGGAAAAGACATAATACAAACATACAAAAAACAAGGTTTTTACTTAAACTCCTTATTTAAATTTAAAAAAGCTTTTAATCCAATTTTAAATGAAAGTATTGAGTTAGGCAGAAGTTTTGTTGTTGAAGAATACCAAAAAAAGGCTTTTCCATTGTATTGTTTATGGAAAGGAATAATGATGGTTTTGGCAAAAAAACCTGAGTATAGATACATTATTGGTCCAGTAAGCATATCTAATCAATACTCGGATTTATCCAAAAGTTTGATAATTGATTTTTTAAAAACCAATTATTTCGATTTCGATAAAGCAAAAATGATAAAGTCGCGCAAAAAGTATAAAACTAAATATGCAAACAAAGATTACAGAATGTTTATTGATTATACCAACAACGATTTACAAAAATTGGATAAATTAATTGATGAAATTGAAGGTGGAAAAATTAAAGTTCCTGTTTTATTTAAAAAATATCTTGCTCAAAATGCTAAAATTATTGGTTTTAACCAAGATCCTAAATTTAATAATGCTTTAGATGGTTTAATGATATTAGATGTAAATGATATTCCATTAAAAACTGTTCAATCTTTAACTCAAAACAAGCACGAATATCACAATTATTTATACCGTTTTTACAGTCAGTACACTGATAATTATACTGCAATACCTCAGTTTTAAGATCAAACAAAAAAGCCTGCTAAAAGCAGGCTTTTTTTTGATTAAGTATTGCTGTAATTATTTCGCGCTAGCGTCGAAATTACTTTTTAAGAATTCGCGATTCATTCTTGCTATATTATCTAAAGAAATTCCTTTAGGACATTCTACTTCGCAAGCTCCTGTGTTGGTACAGTTACCAAAACCTTCGGCATCCATTTGTTTAACCATGTTTTGAACTCTTCTGCTTGCCTCTACTCTACCTTGAGGTAATAATGCAAACTGAGAAACTTTAGCAGAAACAAATAACATAGCTGATGCATTTTTACACGCTGCAACACATGCTCCACAACCAATACAAGTAGCTGCATCAAATGCTCTATCAGCATCGTATTTAGGAATTGGAATTGCATTAGCATCTAAAGTATTTCCAGAAGTATTAACTGAGATATATCCTCCTGCTTGTTGGATTCTGTCAAATGCAGATCTATCCACAACTAAATCTTTAATTACTGGAAAAGCAGCTGATCTCCAAGGCTCAATAACAATAGTATCACCATCTTTGAAAGTTCTCATGTGTAACTGACAAGTAGTAATACCTGTATCTGGACCATGAGGACGACCATTAATGTGTAAAGAACACATACCGCAAATACCTTCTCTACAATCGTGATCAAAAGCGATTGGTTCAATGCCTTCGTTGTTTAACTTATCGTTTAACTGATCCATCATTTCTAAGAAAGAAGAATCCGGACTTACATTCGCCAATTTGTAAGTTTCCATTTTTCCTTCGGCTTTAGAGTTTTTTTGTCTCCAAATTTTTAATGTCAAGTTCATATCTTTTTGTTTTATGCCTTTATTTAAAAGGCGTTTTACATTTAGTGTAGATTATTTGTAAGAACGTTGAGTTAATTTAACATCATTAAACTCTAATATTTCCTTATTTAACTTAGGTTGGTCGGATGCACCCGTCCATTCCCAAGCAGCAACATAAGCAAAATTTTCATCGTCTCTTAATGCTTCTCCATCTTCAGTTTGCATTTCCTCACGGAAATGTCCACCACAAGATTCTCTTCTTTCTAAAGCATCTAAAGCAAACATTTGTCCTAATTCGATAAAATCTGCTACTCTACCAGCTTTTTCCAACTCAGGATTTAAACCATTGATATCACCAGGCACTCTTACATCATTCCAAAACTCTTCTTTCAAAGCTTTTAATTCCTCAATAGCTTCTTTTAAGCCTTGTTCATTCCTAGCCATACCGCACTTATCCCACATAATTTTACCTAATTTTTTGTGGAAATAATCTACAGATTTTGTTCCCTTGTTATTAGCAAATTTTTCGATACGCTCTCTCACCTCTTTTTCAGCAGCATCAAACTCTGGTGTATTGGTAGGAATTGGCCCTGTACGAATATCGTTTGCTAAGCTATCACCAATTGTATATGGTAAAATAAAATAACCATCTGCTAAACCTTGCATTAATGCAGATGCACCTAAACGGTTAGCACCGTGCTCCGAGAAATTTGCCTCACCAATAGCATAACAATTCGGAATTGTTGTCATTAAGTTATAATCTACCCAAATACCACCCATAGTATAGTGTACAGCAGGATAAATCATCATTGGAGTTTCATAAGGATTTTGGTCGGTAATTTTTTCGTACATCTGAAATAAGTTACCATATTTCGCTTCAACGATTTTTTTACCTAATTTAATCACCAATTCTTTGTTGTTTTCATCTTGACCAGTAATTCTTGCTTCAGTAGCTCCATAACGCTCAATTGCGGCAGCAAAATCTAAGTAAACAGCTTCACCAGTAGCATTAACACCAAAACCAGCATCACATCTTTCTTTAGCAGCTCTAGAAGCTACATCTCTTGGTACTAAGTTACCAAAAGAAGGATATCTTCTTTCTAAGTAATAATCTCTATCTTCTTCTTTTAATTGAGTTGGTTTTAATCTTCCTTCTCTAATTGCTTGTGCATCTTCTAATTTTTTTGGAACCCAAATTCTACCATCATTTCTTAACGATTCCGACATTAAAGTTAATTTAGCTTGGTCGTCTCCAGATCTTGGGATACAAGTTGGGTGAATTTGAGTATAACAAGGATTTGCGAAAAACGCACCTTTTTTATGCGCTTTCCAAGCAGCAGAAACATTAGATCCCATTGCATTGGTAGATAAGAAAAATACGTTACCGTAACCACCAGTAGCTAAAACTACTGCATGAGCAGAGTGTCTTTCGATTTCTCCGGTAACTAAATTTCTAGCAATAATACCTCTAGCTTTACCATTTACAATTACTAAATCCAACATTTCATGTCGGCTATACATTTTGATTTTACCTTTGTTAATTTGGCGATTCATTGCAGAATAAGCACCTAATAACAATTGCTGACCAGTTTGACCTTTAGCATAAAAAGTACGAGAAACCAATACACCACCAAACGAACGGTTATCTAATAAACCACCGTAATCTCTTGCAAAAGGAACACCTTGCGCAACACATTGGTCGATTATACTAGCCGAAACCTCCGCTAAACGATAAACATTAGCCTCACGAGCACGGTAATCACCTCCTTTTACAGTATCGTAAAATAATCTGTAGGTAGAATCACCATCGTTTTGGTAATTTTTTGCAGCATTAATTCCCCCTTGGGCAGCAATTGAGTGTGCACGACGAGGGGAATCTTGATAACAAAATGCTTTCACATTATAACCCATTTCGGCTAACGAAGCACTTGCCGAACCACCAGCTAAACCAGTTCCTACAACAATTACGTCAATTAATCTTTTATTAGCAGGGTTAACTACATTAATTTTACTTTTATGATAAGTCCATTTATCTTTTACAGGACCCGCTGGAATTTTAGCATCTAATACAGACATACTTAAAAATTTTAACCGTTAATAAAATGGAAAACTGCTATAAAAATGTATAAAGCTGGAACAGCTATAGCGTACAATTTACCTAACTTAGCGATAGCTGGAGTGTATTTAGTATGACGAAATCCAACTGATTGAAAAGCTGAAGCAAAACCGTGTAGTAAGTGTAAAGATAAAAACACAAAAGATGCTACATATAATAAAACTCTTACAGGTTGTCCGTGGAATTTTTCAATTAACTCGCCGTGGTATCTAAAGTTTCCATTAGCATCTAAACCTGTCATATCACCTTCAACATATTTTTCTACCATTTCATGAATCCAAAAATCGTAAAAGTGTAAGCCTAAAAACAACATAATCATCACACCTGTAATAATCATGTTTCTGCTCATCCAACTGGAGTTGTTTTGAGGATTAGAAGCAGCATACTTCACTGGGCGAGCCGCTTTGTTTTTTACATCTAAATAGATACCCATTGCTAAGTGAAATACTACACCAAAAATTAAAACAGGTTGTAATAAAAACTGCACTAATGGATTGGTTCCCATAAAATGAGAAGCTTCATTAAATAAATCTGCACTAATTACAGATAACATGTTAATTAATAAGTGTTGTAAAAGGAAAAATAAAAGGAAGAATCCCGAAAGTGCCATCAAGACTTTTCTACCGATTGATGATTTTCCCAAACCAGAATTGCTCATAGAATTATTTTTAGGTTATAAATTATTTTGGGTGCAAATTTAAGCAACATATTGTTAGCTTTAAATAGGAGTTTGTTATTTTGATATAAACAATATAATGTTTACTATTGTTTTATATTTACAAGTATTTGTTAAACAAGTATTTAAATCTTAAAAATGCCTTAGTTTAAAATTGGTAAATTTTATTAAAATCACTTTATTTAGAAACATTCTAATTTATTTGTTATAAAATGATGTTAAATAGAATAAAACAAGAAAATTATACTTTTTTTAATTTTTCAATTTCAGAAAGAAAATAATTGGATTTTTCGGGAAATTTAAGAGCTAATTTACTATAGCCATCAATTGCTTTTTGAATATGACCTTGTTGGATATATATTTTTATTAAAGTTTCGGATATAATGTCATCATTTTCCTCAGAACCTTTTTTGACATAATTTTCTGCAGAATAAAACTCTTTTTTAATTTTTATTTTAGGTTGTTTCGCTAAAAACTGATCAATAATTTTTTCGGCTTTTTTCCTAAATTCAAATTCTTCATCATTTAAATCCCCCTTTTCTATTCTATCAAACCAATCTACAAAACTTGTTTTATTTTTTTTATTCGGTTTTTCTGGGAGATTATCCGACTCAGAAATTTGATAACTTGAACCTAAAATTGCAGCATTTAAAATTTGTTGATCTAAAATATCCGATTCCTCAATAGCACTAAATACTCCAACTTTATCAACTAATTCATTTTCAGTATTTATACAACTGTTTTGCTCAAGTAAAACTTCATAATTTTTCACCTCCTCAATGGCACTAATTTCATCAGATTGCAAAGGCTTTATATGTTCATTTTCCTCAACAATTTGTTCCGTTTCAACTGGCAAATTAGGTATTTTAGTTTGTTCTGGAACAGGTAATAATGTTATTTGAACAGGTTGGATATCGTCCCAGTTTACAGTATTTTTCGTTTCCTTAGCGGTATTAGAAGGCTCAACAAACACTTCATTACTAACTCGTTCATCAGAAGTAGATATTTCGGGAACTTTTAATTCCGATTCAACTTTAATATTCTTATCCTCAAGTAATTCAAATTTCGAAACTAGCTCTTCATTTTTAGGCAACTCAACATCAATCACATCATTCGTTTCAACTACAGTCAAAACAACCTCTTCTTTAATATCCTCTATTATCTTTTCGTCCTCAATTTTTACATTTTCAAGCACCACCTCTTTTACCTCTGTAAGCGATGAAAAATCCTCTTCTTCCTCCTCCTCTTCTATAGTAGGAAAAATAGGATACAAATATTTATCGTTGGATTGAAAATCGTTAATCAACCACGAACGCAGAGTACCACGTTGTGCGGTTTGAATAGCAGTTGATTTTAAAACCTTTTCGAAATTTAAATCCTGATGAACAATTAAAGCTTTACAATACAATTGTTTTAATCCTACAGCATAAGGATATTCCTCACACAATTGATTCAACTCTTTTAAGTGAGCTAAATCAACAGATTGAGGATTTTTCCAATAATTGCGTAAAATTTCTTTATTCATATCTCACATTAAACCAATAAAATAAGCACTACCAATCCTCCATGGCTGCATTGTAAATTTGATCAACTAATTTTTTCAATATCTTATCAACCAATTGAGATTCTACAGATGCAAAATCTACTGTATTATCAAAATCATCAAAATCCGAAAAAGTTTTATTGTAATTAATTTTATCGTTTGCTAAATTAGTATAAACCACTTGAACACTAATCGTTAATCTACTTTGAGCTGAAATTCTATTACCGGTTGCCTGAATTGGTGTAATTGTATAACCTGTTATCGTTCCTTCAAAATGTGCATCACCATCTAATTCAGTAAATTTTAAACTTGATTCACTCAAAACTTTCTGTCGCAAAGCATCTACAGTTAAAAAACTTAAACTTGGATTAATAATTGAAGCATTATTAGGAAATGCATTCATACTGAAAGTTTTACCAGGAATAATTCCTCCTTTAAAAGTATAACCAGCCCCTACACAAGAAACCAGTTGAACTAAAACTAAACAAGCAAAGAAATATTGAACAAAACGTTTAAACATGATTATAAATCTAAATTAAATTCTTTTATTTTTCTATATAAAGTACGCTCAGATATACCTAATTCCTTAGCAGCAACTTTACGTTTACCTTTACATTTTTCTAAAGCCTTAACAATCAACTCTTTTTCCTTATCAACTAAAGAAAACGATTCTTCCACCAATTCTTCCGAATCCTCAAATTCATCTTCTACAAAATCAACCGAGGGCCTAACAAAACCAGTGTTTTTATGAATCGGAGCATTAAAAACTAAAGGAGACTTATCTTGTTGTTGTACTTCTTCAAAAATCTTTTGCACCAATGCTTTATCTTCTATATTAATATTTTCGGTTCCATTTTGAATAATATCAACTAATAATTTTTTCAGCTCATTGATATCTGTTTTCATATCAAACAAAACCTTATAAAATATTTCTCTTTCCCGCTTAAATTCTTCCTCATCCAACTTTCCATCATTTGAAGAAAATGAATTGGTTTTATTGAACAAAACTGGAAGAGAATCACCTTGGGCGTCTGGAATGTATTTTAACAAAGTATCACCATCAATGCTTCTTTTTTCTTCTAAAACACAAATTTGTTCCGATATATTTTTAAGCTGACGGATATTTCCAGGCCAACGATATTGAACTAAAACTTCCTCTGCCTCAGTTGTTAATTTTATGGGTGGCATTTGGTATTTCTCTGCCATATCCATTGCAAATTTTTTAAACAACAAAACCATATCGTTTCCTCTATTGCGTAAAGGAGGCACAATTATCGGAATAGTATTTAAACGATAATATAAATCTTCTCTAAACTTCCCTTTTTTTATAGCTTCAGGAATATTTACATTAGTTGCAGCAATTACCCTAACATCTGTTTTTAAAACCTTACTCGAACCCACTTTAATATATTCACCTGATTCCAAAACACGTAACAACCTTGCTTGAGTGCTCATAGGCAACTCTCCTACTTCATCTAAAAAAATTGTTCCCCCATTCACCTCTTCAAAATAACCCTTTCTACTTTCTACAGCACCAGTAAAAGATCCTTTTTCGTGTCCAAACAACTCAGAATCAATTGTTCCCTCAGGGATAGCTCCACAGTTTACTGCTATGTATTGCTTATGTTTACGTACACTTAAAGCATGAATAATTTTTGGAAAAGCCTCTTTTCCACTTCCACTTTCACCTGTAATCAAAACACTTAAATCGGTTGGTGCAACTTGCATAGCCACATCCAAAGCACGATTTAGATTATCAGAGTTACCAATAATCCCAAAACGTTGTTTAATTCCTGTAAGCGTTGCATTCATGATTAATCACATTAATTTTGAGGAGCTTCCACTACTTCACCTATTAATGTAGCCTGAGTACATTTATTAATTTTAACCCATACATAAGTACCTAATTGGTGATTTTCTCTTGGAAATACTATTCCTTGATTTTGCGAATTTCTTCCAAATAGTTGCTGATCAGATTTACGCGCCACACTCTCAATTAAAACTTTATATGTTTTACCAACACTTTTTTGGTAATTCTCTAAACTTTTTCGGTTTTGAATATTGATAATTTCTTGTAATCTTCGTTTTTTATCTTCTAAAGAAACATCATCTTTGTACTTTTTAGCCGCCAAAGTACCCGGACGTTCAGAGTAATAATACATATAAGCCATATCATACCCCACCAATTCCATTAAACTAACAGTATCTTGATGTTCTTCTTCAGTTTCTGTACAAAAACCTGTTATAATATCTGTAGAAATTCCGCAATCTGGAATTAATTCTCTAATTCTGTTTACCTTATCTAAATACCACTCCCTAGTATAAGTTCTGTTCATTAATTCCAAAACCCTAGAGTTACCGCTTTGGGCAGGTAAATGAATATAATTACATATATTTTCGTATTTTGCCATTGCATACAAAACATCATCCGTTATATCTTTAGGGTGTGATGTTGTAAAACGTACGCGTAATTCTGGAGAAATTTCAGCTACCATAACTAATAGCTTAGCAAAATCAACTACTTCATCTCTTGGAGCTTCTTTTAAAGCTTTACCCATTAAATCTGGATTGTCCGACCATCTATAACTATCCACATTTTGTCCTAATAAAGTTACCTCTTTATATCCTTGCTGGTATAATTTAGTAGCCTCTTCTACAATAGAATAAGGATCTCTGCTACGTTCTCTTCCCCTAGTAAACGGAACAACACAAAACGTACACATATTATCACAACCTCTCATAATAGATACAAAAGCTGTTATACCGTTAGAATTAATACGGAAGGGATCAATATTGGAGTAAGTTTCTTCGCGAGATAAAACCACATTCACCGCCTTATCACCACCTTCTACTTCATTTACCAATTCAGGTAATTTTCTATAAGCATCTGGTCCAGCAACTAAATCAACTAGCTTTTCTTCTTCTAATAATTTACTTTTTAATCGCTCAGCCATACAACCTAAAATTCCAACTTTTAAATTTGGATTTTTAGTTTTATCCTCACTAATTTGTTTTAATCGTTTACGTATCGTTAACTCTGCATTTTCTCTTATAGAGCATGTATTGATAAAAACTATATCTGCATCTTTTAAAGTATCTGTTGGCGAATAACCTTCTTCATGCATAACTGAAGCAACAATTTCGCTATCTGAAAAGTTCATTTGACATCCATAACTCTCGATAAACATTTTTTTATTGCCCTTATTTAAACTATCGTGCATTAAAATTTCACCCTGACGGTTTTCGTCTATGATTTTTTCTTCCATTTTTTTAAAATATCTTCGTAAACTAATGATTAAATCGAGTGCAAAGTTAATAAATTAAATGACAAACTGGCAGATTATTAAAGCTAAAAAATATTTTAAAACAATAATTGTTTTTATTATTGCTTTATTTTTATTTTTTAGTGGGTATTGGTTTTTACCTAAACCATTATTTAATAAATCTCATTCTAGTGTTCTATTTTCCTCTAACGGTGAGTTATTGTCGGCAAAAATAGCAAATGATGAACAATGGCGATTCCCTGAAATTGATAGTTTACCCAACAAATTAACCAAAGCAATTACCACATTTGAAGACGAATATTTTAATCACCATTGGGGAATCAATCCAATTTCAATTGTAAAAGCTTTTAATTACAACTTTAAAAACAACAGAAAAAAAAGAGGTGGAAGTACTATAACAATGCAATTGGTTAGATTAGCTTTTGGTAATCCTAAACGTACATATTGGCAAAAAATTAAAGAAATTTATTTTGCAATTTTAATTGATTTAAAATACAGTAAAAATGAAATATTAAAAATGTATTTATCTTATGCACCAATGGGCGGAAATATTGTAGGGGTATCTGCTGCATCTTGGAGATATTACAAACGTTCGCCTTATGATTTATCTTGGGCAGAATCGTGTTTATTAGCTGTTTTACCTAATGCTCCTGGATTATTATACCCTGGTGTGAGAGCTGAACAGCTTGAAAAAAAACGGAATTTTTTACTTGATAAAATGTACACAAAAGGGTATATTAGTAAAGAAGATTTACATTTAGCAAAACAAGAAAAAATTCCTTTAGCAGCTCCTATTATCGAACAAAAATGTTTTCATTTTTTAAATTACATGGAGCAGTTAAATGGAAAAGGAAAAGTATTTCACTCTTCTATTCAGGAAAATATTCAGGATATGGTTTTAAATAAAGCCACAAGATTTAGCGAGCAATTTCAAAATAATTTTGTAAACAACATTAGTGTTGTTGTAATTGATGTACAAAAAATGGAACTTATTGGCTACTTAGGCAATATATTATCTCCACAAAACACTAGCGAAAACTACGTAGATATTGCACAAGCTAAAAGAAGTACTGGAAGTACTCTAAAACCTTTTTTATATGGAATGATGTTAACCGATGGAACAAAAATTAAAACTTCATTATTGTACGATATACCAATTAATTACAGAGGATTTCGTCCACAAAATTACAGCAAAAAATTTCTAGGTTTAGTGAGTTTTCAAGATGCTTTAACACAATCATTAAATCTACCAGCTGTTACTTTACTGGGCGAATATGGCGTTGCACGATTTAAAGACGAACTGAAAAAAATCGGATTTCATTCCATTAACCAAAGCGCACAACATTATGGTTTGTCTTTAATTTTAGGAGGGGCTGAATGTAGTTTGTTTGATTTAACCGCAGCTTATGCACTTTTAGCAAACTCCGTTGGAAATGAAAAAGCTTTTAAAGGAAATATCAAATTTGGTAATAATTTACAAAGTGATCATATATATCAACTTCCTTCAACCATATCATTATTTAGTGCATATCAAATACTTGAAATTTTAAGTAATGTAAACCGTCCTAGAGAAGAAGATGGCTGGAAACTTTTTAGTGGGAGTAAAAAAGTTGCTTGGAAAACAGGCACTAGTTTCGGACATCGAGATGCTTGGGCAGTTGGTGTTAATGGAAAATATGCTGTTGGTGTATGGGTTGGAAATGCAACTGGCGAGGGCAAAACAGGTTTAACTGGTACTGTTTATGCTGGTCCGGTTTTATTTAGTATTTTTAATGCTTTAAACAATTCATCATGGTTTTCAGCGCCTAAAACTAAATTGCAAAGCTTTACAATTTGTAAAAAAACTGGTTACTTAGCCAACGAAGATAGTCCAGAAAAAACAGATATACTTTTACCCGAAAACGCACAAAATTTACCAGTTCAAAATTTTTATAAAAGATTTTGGCTAGATGAAAAAGGTGAATTTAGGGTTTTTAAAGACTGTTATACTGGGAACACTAAATTATCAACTCCTTATTTAAACATCAATGCCTTAGCTGCATATTATTATAAAATGAATTCCATGGAATACATTCCTTTACCACCTTTACACCCCATGTGTTATACAGCAGAAAATAGTATAAATGTGGATTATCCTAGTAAAAACTCGAGAGTAAAAATCCCTATAAATATCGAAGGAGAAAAGGAATTTATGATTATTCAAGCCCATACTTTGCAAAACACCAAATTATTTTGGCATTTAAACAACGAATTTATTGGCGAAACCCAACAACCTCACCAACAAGCTATACAGCCATTCCCTGGAAAAAACCAATTGGTTTTAGTAGATGAATTTGGTAATCAGCTGGATATTCCTTTTTATGTGGAAGATTAATTTAAAAACTTAATAAATTCGTGTTGATTAGATAGTTCTAAATATTTTTCCAGTACCTTAATGCACAAGTAATCTTCTAAATCTTGATTTTTAAAACGATTTACATGCTGGTGGGCATTGTTAATTATTAATTGAGCTTGATTTGGGTTTTGTATATAAAAATTCATTTTTGTTATCAAATCACTAAAATCTGATTGAATTTCTACGTAATGAACATTAGGAACTAAAACACCTTCCATAAACCACGTTTCACAGGTTGGTTGCGGCATAAACACTAAGGAATTACTACTCATAGCCCATTTTAAATTGGTTGCAACATCATTACCTTCACCGCAATAAATGAATTTATATTGTAATTGTTCCTTTACCGACATGTATTTTTTTTGCCACGGAACATCTTGAACTGGCTTATTTGTTTGTCCGATTTCAAACATTGGATGATTCCAAAACTTCTCAACAAATCTTTTTCTGTTTTCCTGATACGCTCCTCCACGCCAAACCATTTTATCTAATTTTTGGTCAAAAGAAAGGTTGTCATTTACAAAATAAAAATGTCGCTTTTTATCTAATTTAAAAATAACCGAATTATGATTATCAGAAATTAAAGGACGGGCTTTAAAAAGTGTTGGATATGGATTTACATGTAATTCATCGCCAAAATGATATGCAAACTTTGCATTCGATTTAAAATAATGAAAAAACTCTTTTAAATCTAAATAATAAGCAGTGCCATTAGTTTTTTTAAAAAAACTAATATTCGATAATTCTTGAGGTAAAATAAAGTTTTTATTTATTTTACAATAATAATTTAAACGAAATTCAATTTCTTTTTTATCATACTTTTGGCCATTTTTATTTAATCGATAATAATTCCACTTAAAATAAAAACTTGGTAAAGCGTTTTTTACATAATTTTTTAAGTAATACCACCACTTCATTGTATAAAAAATTATCTTTTGCGATTAAAATTTCTTTTGTTTTTAGGAGCCGCTGTGGGTGTTGGCGTTAAATTCATCATTGGAAAAGGATGCGTTGCTTCTGGAATTGGTTTTTGAATTAATTTTTCTATTCGTTTGATATACTCCACTTCATCTATATCACAAAAAGAATACGCAGTACCACTTGCTCCAGCCCTACCCGTTCGGCCTATTCGGTGTACATAGGTTTCTGGCTCGTTAGGAATTTCGAAATTAATTACATGTTGCAATTGGTCTACATCAATCCCTCTTGCTGCTATATCGGTTGCTACTAAAACTGTTGTTGTTCCATCTTTAAAGTTATTTAATGCTCTTTGGCGTGCATTCTGACTTTTATTACCATGGATAGCTTCGGATTTTATTTTGTATTTATCTAATTTTTTAACCACTTTATCCGCTCCAAATTTGGTTCGAGTAAAAACCAAAACAGTTTGCATGTTGTTACTTTTAATTAAATCAATCAACAACCATAATTTATTATCCTTATCTACCTTATATAACAATTGGTTGATAGTGTTTGCAGTTGATGAAACGGGAGTAATAGCAATTTCTTCAGGATGATTTAAAATATTGTTAGCCAAAGATTTAATTGCCGGCGGCATTGTTGCCGAAAAAAACAAAGTTTGGCGTTTTTTAGGAATGATTTTAATTATTTTTTCAATATCATTTATAAAACCCATATCCAACATCCTATCAGCTTCATCCAAAACAAAAAACTCAATATTTTGAATATTTAAAAGTTTTTGTTGAATTAAATCAATTAATCTTCCTGGCGTAGCAATTAAAATATCTACACCATTTTTAATTGTACTTACCTGGGCTGCCTGCGGAACACCTCCAAAAATTACAGCACATTTTAAAGGTGTATTTTTGGCATAAACATCCACATTTTCTTTTATCTGAATAGCTAATTCTCTTGTAGGAGTTAAAATTAAAGCACTTATTTTTTTACCCTTTTGAGGAATGTTTTTCCGAGTTAGCAATTCAATTATAGGTAATGAAAAAGCTGCAGTTTTTCCTGTTCCTGTTTGCGCACAAGCTAAAATATCTTTTCCTTCTAAAATAATCGGAATAGCTTTTTGTTGAATTGGCGTAGCCTCAACATAACCTTGATCTTGTAACGAATTTAAAATTTGGGGTGATAATGAAAATGAACTAAACGACATAATATACAACGAGAAACAGAAGTTCTCTTAAAAAATTAATATGGTTCCAAAGGTAATATTATTTTATTGGTATATTGAATATTTAGCTTTTTATTTTTTTAATTGAATATTTCTTAAATCAGTTTTGAACTAAAAAAAACACTTTATCGATTGATAGAGTGTTTTGAAAATATTATATATAAACACAAGATTACTATTCTATTTGTGTAAACTTGGTATAACTTTGTAAAATTGTTGGAATTTTGATTGAGCCATCTTCTTGTTGATTATTTTCTAATAAAGCGGCAACAATTCTTGGTAATGCTAGTGCGCTTCCGTTTAAGGTATGTGTTAATTGTGTTTTACCTTCTTCGTCCTTGTATCTTAATTTTAATCGATTACTTTGAAAAGTTTCGAAATTTGAAACACTACTCACCTCCAACCATCGTTGTTGTGCATTAGAATATACTTCGAAATCGTATGTTAAAGCCGATGTAAATCCTAAATCGCCTGCACATAAACGCAAAATTCGATAAGGTAATTCTAATTTTTGTAATAATGACGCTACATACGCCACCATTTCATCTAAAATTTGATACGAATGATTTGGATGAGCAATTTGTACAATTTCTACTTTATCAAACTGATGTAAACGATTTAATCCACGAACATCCTTTCCATAAGAACCTGCTTCACGACGAAAACATGGAGTATAACCTACATTTTTAATCGGAAAATCTTTTTCGTTTACAATTACATCGCGGTAAATATTTGTTATAGGCACTTCGGCAGTTGGAATTAAATACAATTCATCTTTAACCACATGGTACATTTGTCCTTCTTTATCTGGCAACTGTCCCGTTCCTCTACCCGAATCCTCGTTTACAACCAAAGGCGGAATAACCTCATTATAACCCGCTTGTGTAGCTTCATCTAAGAAAAAATTAATTAAAGCGCGCTGTAATTTAGCACCTTTTCCTTTGTAAACAGGAAAACCCGCACCCGTTATTTTAACTCCTAATTCAAAATCAATTAAATCAAATTTTTTCAACAAATCCCAATGCGGCAAAGCATTTTGGGGTAAAACAGGTATATTTCCATGCGTAGCAACCACTTCGTTATCATGCTCCGATTTACCGTTGGGAACAGTGCTATGTGGTGCGTTTGGAATTTGGTACAACAAATCGTTAAACTGATTTAACAATTCATCTAACTGCGTTTCCAAATCCTGAATTTTTCCTTTGTTTTGTTGCACTTGAGCTTTTGCTTGATTTGCTTCTTCTGTGTTGCCAGATTGAATTAATTTACCGATATTTTTAGATAAAGTATTGGCATCTGATTTTAAAGTTTCCACCTCTACAATCAGCAATCTTCGTTGTTCATCCAAAGTCAATAATTTTTGAATTAACTCCTGAGCAGGAATTCCTCTTTTATTTAAAGCCTCGATAAAATAATTTGGATTTTTTACAATTTCCTTAATCTGCAACATATTTTTTTGTAATTATTTGATTTACAAATGATTTTTCAACCAATTGTTTACATTATTCAACACTCTTTCCTCGATATTTTGATTGTTAGCAGGAACAAATTTTTCACCCACGATTTGCTCATACAATTCAATATATCTTTCGGATACTTCTTGGCAATATTCCTCAGTCATTTCTGGAACTTTTTGCCCATCCTTCCCTTGGAAACCATTGGCAATTAACCATTGGCGAACAAATTCTTTGGATAATTGTTTTTGAGCTTCGTTATTTTTTAATCTTTCCTCATAACCTTCTAAATAAAAATATCTAGAAGAATCTGGCGTATGAATTTCGTCGATTAAAATAATATTACCATTAGTATCTTTTCCAAATTCGTATTTAGTATCAACCAAAATCAAACCTCTTTCCTTCGCCATTTCAGTACCACGTTGAAACAAAGCCCGAGTATATTTTTCTAATTGAACATAATCTTGTTCGCTTACAATACCTTTAGATAAAATATCTTCTCTACTAATATCCTCATCATGTCCAACAGCAGCTTTAGTTGTAGGCGTAATAATTGGCTCGGGAAATTTTTCGTTTTCGCGCATCCCTTCAGGCAAATTTACTCCACATAAAGTTCGTAAACCACTTGCATAAGTTCTGGCAGCATGTCCGGTTAAATAACCTCTAATCACCATTTCCACTTTAAAAGGCTCGGCTCTTTTACCTACAGCCACTACAGGATCAGGGGTAGCCAACAACCAATTGGGAACAATATCCGATGTAGCATTTAAAAATTTAGCAGCTATTTGGTTTAAAACCTGACCTTTAAACGGAATTCCTTTAGGTAAAATTACATCAAAAGCCGAAATTCTATCCGAAGCAACCATTACCAACAAATCATTTCCAACCGAATAAACATCCCTAACTTTTCCTTTATAAACGTTCGTTTGTTGTGGAAAATTATAATCGCTTTTAACTAAAGTATTACTCATTATTTTATGATTTTCTGGAAATTTTAATCCAATTAAAAATTATAACTCAACTGCTAAAGGTTGGTTAATTTCCTCGTGCCAAGGTAAACCATATTCATTTAAATCTTTCATAAACGGATCAGGATTTAATTCTTCAACGTTGTAAACCCCTGGTTTCATCCACTCGCCAGTTAACATCATTTTAGCACCAATCATTGCAGGAACACCAGTTGTATATGCAACACCTTGACCTTTTACATCATCGTAAGCATCTTGGTGTTTACAGTTATTCCAAACATAATAAGTTTGCTCCTTACCATCCTTAATTCCTTTAATCTGACAACCAATTGAAGTTTCACCAGTGTAATTTTCGCCCAAGCTAGATGGCTCTGGTAATAAAGCTTTTAGGAACTGTAAAGGCACAATTTCTTTGCCCTCATACACTATCGGCTCAATGCTTGTCATCCCAATATTTTGTAAAACTTCTAAATGTTTGATATATTCCTGACCGAAAGTCATCCAAAAACGCGCACGTTTTAAAGTTGGGAAATTTTTAACTAAACTTTCCAATTCTTCGTGAAACAACAAATAACTTTCGCGCGGACCAATATTAGGATAATTGATTGGTTTATGGATACTTAAAGGAGCAATTTCCTTCCATTCACCATTTTCCCAATATCTTCCATTTTGAGTAATTTCACGAATATTAATTTCTGGGTTAAAGTTGGTAGCAAAAGCTTTACCATGATCGCCAGCGTTACAATCTACGATATCTAAATAATGAATTTCGTCAAAATAATGTTTAGCTGCATAAGCAGTATAAGCTTGTGTTACACCAGGATCAAAACCACAACCCAATAATGCCATTATACCAGCATCTTTAAATTTTTGTTGGTAAGCCCACTGCCAGCTATATTCAAACTTAGCAACATCAATAGGCTCGTAATTAGCCGTATCCATATAGTGTGTTTTGGTTGCTAAACAAGCATCCATAATAGCTAAATCTTGATAAGGTAAAGCTAAGTTTACAACTAAATCAGGCTTAAATTTATTGATTAAATCAATAGTTTCCTGAACATTATCCGCATCTAATTGAGCGGTTTGCACTTTTTGCTCCTTAATTTCCGAAGCAATTACATCACACTTAGATTTAGTGCGCGAAGCCAACATAATTTCCGTAAAAACATTGGTTAATCTAGCCATTTTTTTTGTAGCTACATTACTAACGCCACCCGCGCCAATAACTAAAACTTTACCTGCCATAAGTATATATTTTTAAAATGCGTTTCAAAAGTAGTAAGTATATTTATTTTAACTCAAAAAATCAGGATAATTTTTAAATAAATTTTAAAATTGATGATTTTTGTACAATAATTTAATTTTTGCTTAAAATACTAATTCCAATTACTTAACATTAATTGTAATCAAGTTTTTTAAACCAGGCGAAGTGTATATTTCCAATTTATTACTATCGTTTAAATAAGTAAACATTACTTCTAAATCTATGTATGGATTAATTTCCACAAAAGATAGCGCGTCGTTAACACCCATAACCATAAATGCTGTTGCATAAGCGTCTGCTAAAGCACATTCATCAGCAAAAACAGCAACGCTCAACATTTTATTTTCTGCAGATAAGCCTGTACGAGGATCAATTGAATGTCCGTACCGATTACCATTATAAGAATTTAAATAATTGCGGTAATTACCAGATACTGCTAAAGCCCGTAATTTAGTCATTGGAACAACCGCTAATTGTGGATCTAAATCAGGATTTTCAATATCTGGGTGTTCAATGCTTACTGTCCATTGTTTACCAGATGGTTTTATCCCTTCGGCAATAATTTCACCGCCAACTTCAATCAAAAAACTTTTTATTCCCAATTTAAAGAACATATATTCCGCAATAACATCAACTGAATAACCTTGAGCTATTGCATCGAAAGTAACTTCAACTTCTGGTTTTTCTTTACAAACATAATTATCTTTATAATCCTCATCATTCATTTCCTCTACTGTGTTATACAAGATATCTCCACCATATTTTAACTTGTCCCAACCTACCAAATCTCGATTTTTTAAAGCTAATTTTTTTCGATATTCATACACCAAAGAATCCTTAATTTCATTATCGGGTAAAGAATTTTGGTAATCAGAAATGTCAATCGGACTACTGCCAAACCCCCAAATATTTAATACCGACTTAACCGTAGGATCAAATGCACCACTTGTAGCTTCGAAAACTTCCTGCGATTTAAAAAATAATTCTAAAAAATGACTATCAATCCAAGAACAATCTTTTGCTTTATTAAATTTTGAAATAATTGAATTGGGTTTGTATGTACTTAAAGAAGAATCAATACGCGCTAAAATAGAATCAACTGCAACTTTTATATTTCTGTTTAATGTATCATAATATAAAATAGTATAAGTAGTACCTTGAGTTTCACCTGTAATTTTCAAAACACTATCATCGTTAAATTTTTTCGGTTCTTCTTTACAAGAAATCAATACAATCAATAATATCAATAAAAAGAATTTAAACTTTTGCATTATTTTTAAAATTTTTGTGCACAAATACAATTAAAACTATCCAGGTAGCTATCAAAATCAAACCTCCTATTGGAGTTATTGGTCCAACAATTTTTTTAAACTGATGCAACTCTTTAATATTTAAAAATGCCAAAGTATAAATAGAAAACGAGAAAAACAAAATCCCTAAACCGTTGGTTACAAACAATGTTTTGGCTTGTTTTTGAGTTAACCAATTTAAACCACACATTATAGCAACAAATAATGCAAAAAATGATTGTAAAAATTGATATTGCACACCTGTTTTAAAAGATTGAACTACTTTAAAATCTGCAATTTTCTCTAATTGATGAGCTGCAAATGCACCTAAAACAATCGACAACATTCCTAAAAATGCGCCTAAT
>JBEEPA010000131.1:0-7911 GCA_041191385.1 Bacteroidota bacterium
TGTTAATTCTTTACAAAATTAATTCAAGTAAAGTTAAACCCTGCTATCTATTTTTGTAAAAAGTAAACACAAATATGTTAAAAATAGGAATTGTTGGTAATAACACTTGTATTGATCATTATTGGTTGATGGTACAAGAGATTCCTAATTGTACAATCATTGCTAGTATGGATGCTTACAGTTCTATTGCAAACATAAATTGTTTTACAGATTGTAGTTTGTTTTTAAATGAAATTGATGCGTTATTGGTAATTAATCCTAGTAAAAACTCGCATTACATCACCGAAAAAGCAATTAGAAATCAAATTCCTTGTTTCATTGATAGTCCGTTTGCACCCACCGTTGAGGATGGGAAAAACTTAATGAATTTGGTTCAGGAAGCCAAAGTAGGTATGCAAATTAGCAATCCTATTCAGTATAACGAAGCATTACAATCGGTTAAACCATACATAAGTTACCCAAGTTTTATTGAATGTAACAGATTATCAGATATAAATCTATCAAATAACGAAAACTCTATTGTGCTTTCGCAAATGATTTATGATATTGATATTATTTTAAACATTGTAAAATCTGGTGTTAAAAAGATTAGTGCAACTGGGGTTATCATGAATAATAACAGTGCAGACGTAGTAAATGCTAGAATCGAATTTGAAAACGGATGTGTTGCTAACTTATTATGTAGTAGGGTAGATGTTGAAAATCAACACTATATAAAATTTTATCAAAACGATTCGTGTATTTTTGTAGATTATTTAAAATTTAAATCAAAAATTTACGAACTTAACGAAACAACAAATAATACCTCATTTGCTGTAGTACAGCCAATGATTCAAAAAAACAATCTAAACGAATTACTTCATTTTATCCAGCGTTTACAAAATAATATGTATATTAAACCCAATAAAAATACATTAACAGCGTTAGAGATTGCTCATTTTATTAACGATAAAATCACTCGAAACCAAAGTATTTTAGCCTAATTCTTATTTACAAATTTTACATATTCTAACAAACAATCTGGATTTTTCATCGAATCTTTACTAATTTCCTCCAACTTACTTTTACCCATCAATAACTTTTTAATAGGTGTTTCCATTTTTTTTCCACTTAAAGTATAAGGGATATCATTTACTAAAATTATATCATCTGGAACATGCCTTGGAGAATATTCTGAGCGAATAGTGTTTTTGATTTTTAACTTCAAATCATTGGTTAAAAAACTATCGTTTTTAAGTTTAATAAATAAAGGCATCCATTGTTTGCCGTTTGGATAATCCACGCAAATTACCATACCATCCTCCACTTCCTCTACTTTTAACAAAGCATTATACACCTCGGCCGTTCCAATTCGCACTCCACCTCTATTTAAAGTACTATCCGATCTGCCAAAAATTACAATCCCACCCCTTTCGTTAATTTTAACCCAATCACCATGGCGCCATACACCTTTAATATCCTCAAAATATGCTTTAAAATATTTTTCATTTTTTTCATCATTCCAAAAATAAATAGGCATACTAGGCATAGCTTGCTGTATAACCAATTCGCCCAATTCATTTACTACACTTTTTCCTTCATCGTTAAATGCATGCATATCTACACCTAACATTTTATATTGAATTTCGCCTTTGTAAACGGGCAAAATAGGCACACCACCTACCATTCCGCTACAAATATCAGTTCCTCCGCTTAAAGAAATTAACCATAAATCTTTTTTTACATTTTGATACAACCAATCGAAAGTTTCATCGGTTAAAGGCGAACCCGTTGCACCAATGGATTGTAAATAAGGGAAGCTTTTATAGGGAGTTAAATCCATTTTATTTTGCATACAAACGGCAAAATAGGCTGCTCCGGCACCAAAATGAGTAATTTTATTTTGATCCACAAAATCCCAAAGCGCATTTAAATCTGGATAAGCAGGCGAGCCATCGTACAAAGCAACACAAGCACCTTTTAATAATGCAGCATTTGCATAATTCCACATCATCCAACCAGTTGTACTGTACCATAAAAAAGTATCGTTTTCTTTTACATTTTGATGAATATCGATAGCTTTTAAATGTTCTAGTAAAATTCCGCCTACACTTTGGGTAATTGCTTTTGGTTTGCCAGTGGTACCGCTAGAGTATAAAATCCACATGGGTGCATTAAAATCCATATACTCAAAATCAATCTCTTTTATAGGAAAGCTATTGATTTCTCTCCATTTTTGCTGAGTAATATTTATATTATACTCTATATCATCAATCGCAATTAAAAATTTAATAGTGTCAATTTGATTAATTATTTCTTCAACATCTTGTTTTTTATCCTTAATTTTTCCATTGTAGGAATAATTAGAGGAAGCGATTAATAATTTAGGTTCAATTTGAGCAAATCTATCAACTACACTTGCTGTACCAAAATCTGGTGAACAACTACTCCAAATTCCACCAACGCTTTGAACGGCTAAAAACGATACAATTGTTTGAGGTAAATTGGGTGTGTAAGCTACAATTCTGTCTCCTTTGTTAATGTTTATCGATTTAAAATAGCTAACCAATTGAGATACTTGATTGTACATTTGTGCATATGTATAAGTTTGTTTTTCACCCAATTCATTTTGCCAAATAATCGCCAAATCATCGTTTCTCTTTTTAAGTATATGTTGCGCATAATTTACTTTAATTCCTTTAAACCAAAAATTATCTAATGGCCATTTTTGGGGATTAAAAACAGTATTGTAATTGCCTTTATAATCTACTTTATAATAATGTAATACAGTTTCCCAAAACAACTGCGTATCGTCAACACTCCATTGATATATTTGTGAATAATTACTAATATTAAGTTGAAATTTTTGGTTTACATAATCCATAAACTTTTGCAAATTAGTATCTTGCATAAATTTATCCGCCGGGTGCCATAGTAAATTACTCATAACATGAATTTAGAAGTATCAGTTACTCTATTTTTATAAAAATGTTGCGCTCAATTTTAACCAAATCAGATTCATAAATATAAACTATTCAATTTTAATCTAAAAATCAAAATCTATTTTTAATTTTAATCCGCACATAAATTAGCGTAATGGAAAAACAATGGTTTGAAACTTGGTTTGATACGGAAGAATATCATCAGTTGTATAAAAACAGAGACGAACAAGAAGCCTCTGCATTTATAAATAAGTTAATAAATTTTTTACAACCTGATAAAAATGCTACATTTTTGGATATTGCTTGTGGTAAAGGTAGGCACGCTAAACAAATAAACGATTTAGGGTTTAAAGTAGTGGGTTATGATTTATCTAAAAACAGTATTTATGCTGCGCAAAAATTACAAAACGAAAAATTAAGCTTTTACACGCATGATATGCGCAAATTGTTTTGGACCAATTATTTTGATTATGCTTTTAATTTATTTACAAGCTTTGGGTATTTTGATACAGAATTGGATGAAAAAAATGCTATGTTATCTGCAACTAAAGCTTTGAAAAATAATGGAACTTTAGTAATAGATTTTTTAAACAAACATAAGGTTATTGCAGATTTAATTCCTTTTGAAATAAAAAATATTAATCAAATAGATTATCATATCTCTAAAACTATTCAAAATAATCAGGTTATTAAAACAATACAATACCAAAAAAACGGACAATCTTTTGAATACACAGAAAAAGTTAAGCTTTTAGCTATTGAAGAATTTGAAAATTACTTGCAATTTGCTGGTTTAAAAATTCAACATGTTTTTGGAAATTACGATTTGCAAGAGTTTACACCTACATCTTCACGCTTAATTATTGTTGCAAAAAAATGAAAACTTATCGATTAATTGCATTTTTAGAAGGCTGCTCGTATTTATTACTGGCTTTTACTATGGTTTTAAAATATAAATTCGATATTCCCGAACCCAATTACATAGTTGGCTTAGCGCATGGTTTATTGTTTATACTCTATATAATTTTAACTGCTTATTGGTTTTTTAAATTAAAATGGAGTTTTAAAATTGGTTTTGGATTAACTTTGGCAGCTTTTGTCCCATTTGGAACTTTTATTGCCGAAAAAAAGTTTTTAAAATTTATATAAGCCATAATTTGGGCTTTTTACAAGAAATTTTAAAAGGTTTTGAATAATATTTTGAAAATCCGTAATTATTTTCATAAATTTGCGCGTTCGCTCAAGAAGTATTGAAATGAATAATGATTTTTACATTAATTTAGAAGGGTTAAAAGAAGGAAATCATGAATTTCAATACCAATTGGACAAGTCGTTCTTTCAATCGATTGATTATGCAGAAATAGAAAATGGAAATTTTAATGTTGGTTTAAGATTGCATAAATCTACCCGACATTTTGAATTGAAGTTTACTTTCAAAGGTGAAGTTGAAGTAATTTGTGATCAATGTGCAGAACCTTTTTTTTATCCAATGTTGTTTTTAACAGAAACAATTGTAAGATTTGGAGAAGAAGAATACGATGACGATGATTTGATTATTTTAGATAAAAACAACCCAGTTTTTGATGTAAAACACTATATCTACGAATCAATTTTTATTAGTTTACCATTAAAATTAGTTCATCCAACAGTAAAAGGGGTCTCTGGATGTAATCCGGAAACTATAAAAAAGTTAGAGGAATTAAAACAAAATAAAGAAAATGATAAAGAAAGCGACCCACGTTGGGATGCTTTAAAAAAGTTGAACAAATAATACATTTATAAACCATGGCACATCCTAAGAGAAAGATTAGTAAAACAAGGAGAGACAAGAGAAGAACGCATTATAAGGCGGTGAACCCAACATTATCTAGCTGTTCTAACTGCGGGGCTACTGTACAATATCACAGAGTTTGCCCAGAGTGTGGTTACTACAAAGGTAAACAAGCTATCGAAAAATCAATTTCAGCTTAATTAGGTTTTTTAAACCTTGTAAACTCTATTTATGCGAATAGGTATAGATATAATGGGAGGAGACTATGCTCCTAAAACTACTACCGAAGGTGCTGTATTGGCAAAAAATGAATTGCCAAACGATTGTAAATTGGTGTTAATTGGTAACGAAAAGTTAATTCGTGAAGAATTAAATTTATTGAATGCCAATGCCAACGATTTCGATATTGTACACACCGAAGAAGTTATTGAAATGGGTGAACACCCCATAAAAGCTATAAAAAACAAACCTAAGTCATCTATTGGTTTAGGTTTTCATTTGTTAAAAAATAACCAAATTGATGGTTTTTGTGGTGCTGGAAATACAGGTGCAATGATGATTGGCTCCATGTATTCTGTTCAGCCTATACCTGGAATTATTCGTCCGTGTATTACATCTGTTATCCCTAAAGAAAGTGGAGGTGTAAATATTATTTTAGATGTTGGTGTAAATGCAGATTGCAAACCCGATGTTTTGTACCAGTTTGGTATTTTAGGCTCAATTTACGCAAAAACTGTTTACAATATTAAAAATCCACGTGTAAGCTTATTAAACATTGGTGAAGAACCAGAAAAAGGTAACTTACTTGCACAAGCTACTTACAATTTAATGAAAGATAGCAAAGATTTTAATTTTGTTGGAAATGTTGAGGGAAGAGATATTTTTAATGAAAATATTGATGTGATTGTTTGCGATGGTTTTACAGGAAATGTAGTAATTAAGGAAGCTGAAGCTTTTTTTCATATCATGCAAAAAAGAAATCACTTAGATGATTTTTTCAAACGATTTAATTACGAAATTTATGGTGGAAGCCCAATTTTAGGAATCAATTCTAATGTTGTGGTTGGACATGGAATTTCCAATGGAACTGCTATTAAAAACATGACTAAATTAACTGCCGATATTGTTTCGGCAAAGCTAGCTAATACAATAAAACAAGCTTTTGTATAATGGGAAAAATTAATGCAGCGATAACAGCAGTTGGTGGATATATTCCAGAAGATGTTTTATCTAATAAAGATTTAGAAAAAATTGTTGATACAAACGATGAGTGGATTTTTAGTAGAACAGGTATAAAAGAAAGAAGAATTTTAAAAGACCCATCAAAGGCTACTTCTGATATGGCTGCCGAAGCTGTAAAGGAAATTTTAAGAAAGAAAAATTTAGATCCTGCTGAAATTGATTTGATTATTGTTGCTACTGTAACTCCAGATATGCCTTTTCCTTCTACAGGAAATCTTGTGGCACACAAAGTGGGTGCTGTTAATGCTTTTAGTTTTGATATTTCTGCTGCATGCAGCGGATTTTTATATGCTTTAGTAACTGGACAAAGATTTATTGAGAGTGGAGCTTATAAAAAAGTAATCATTGTTGGTGCTGATAAAATGTCGTCGATTATTGATTACACTGATAGAACTACTTGTATTATTTTTGGTGATGGAGCTGGTGCTGTTTTATTAGAAGGCACAAACGAAGAGGTTGGTATTGTGGATTCAATTTTAAAAAGCGACGGTTCTGGTAAGGATTTATTACATATTAAATCTGGAGGTTCATTACGTCCAGCATCCGAAGAAACAGTTAAAAACAGAGAACATTTTGTATTTCAAGATGGTCGTCATGTATTTAAATTTGCTGTTACCAACATGGCAGATGTTTCGCATGATATTATGGTGCGTAACAATTTATGCGCAGATGATATCACTTGGTTAGTTCCACATCAGGCAAATTTACGAATCATTTCTGCAACGGCAGAACGTATGAATTTACCAATGGAAAAAGTAATGATTAACATCGAAAAATACGGAAATACTACTGCAGGTACTTTACCATTATGTTTATGGGATTGGGAAAATCAACTAAAAAAAGGCGACAATATTGTGTTGGCTGCATTTGGAGGTGGATTTACTTGGGGATCAGTATATTTAAAATGGGCATATTAAATTTATTACTAATTAAATAATCGCTAAAAATTAATATTATGCGTAATAATGAAATTCAGGATTTAATCAAATTTGTTTCAAAAACTGGTGTTACAGAGGTACAAATTGAGACCGAAAAAATTAAATTAATCATCAAAAACGAACCTAATGGTTCTAAAAATGTAATTCGAACAGATGTTAATCCAGGATTTTATCCTGTACAACAAGTTTCTGCACCACTAATACCTTCGGTTGCTCCTAGTGCTGCACCAGCAGTTAGTTCAGCTCCTGCAGCAACTCCTAGTGCTGGAAACGATAAGCCAAAAGAAGATACATCAAAATATATAGAAGTAAAATCTCCAATGATTGGTACTTTATACAGAAAACCTTCTCCAGATAAAGATTTCTTTGTAAATGTTGGTGATGAGATTAAAGCTGGTGATGTTTTATGTGTTATCGAGGCTATGAAATTATTTAACGAAATCGAATCTGAAGTGAGCGGTAAAATTGTTAAAATTTTAGTTGATGATGCATCTCCAGTTGAGTACGATCAGGTTTTATTTTTAGTTGATCCTAGCTAATTAAAAAAATAAGTTATGTTTAAAAAAGTATTAATAGCCAATCGTGGTGAAATTGCTTTACGTGTTATTCGTACATGTAAGGAAATGGGAATAAAAACTGTGGCTGTATACTCTACTGCAGATAAAGATAGTTTACATGTTAGATTTGCTGATGAAGCAATTTGTATTGGTCCGGCTTCTAGTTCGCAAAGTTATTTAGATATTCCAAGAATAATTTCGGCGGCAGAAATAACTAATGCGGATGCTATACATCCTGGTTATGGATTTTTATCCGAAAACTCTAGATTTTCAAGAATTTGTTCCGAAAACGGCATCAAATTTATAGGAGCTACTCCAGAGCAAATAGATGGGATGGGTGATAAAGCAAAAGCAAAAGCTACCATGATTGCAGCTGGCGTTCCTTGTGTTCCAGGTTCGGCAGGTGTTATAACTAGCGATGAACAAGCTCTTGCAGATGCTAAAAAAATTGGCTATCCAGTAATGGTTAAAGCTTCGGCTGG
>JBEEPA010000132.1:0-2540 GCA_041191385.1 Bacteroidota bacterium
AATGTAGATATTTACCATTATGGATTTGATGCGGATATTTTGCTAAACTATCGTGTATCCGATTACAGATTAGATAGATATGATGATTCTGAAACACAAAAATATTTGTTAGTTAATCCTAAAGGAATTATTCATGCAAATCCTGCTCGTAAACCAAGCAAAGGTTTCGAACATGATTTTAAACAAATCATATCCAAATAATTTATTTTAGCAATGCAAACTATACATTTTGTTGAAAAAGGACCAAATGGAAAAGATATTTTTGGCGATTATAGTTTTAGTAACCCTAATGGAAAATTAGTGATATTTTGTCACGGTTTTAAAGGATTTAAAGATTGGGGACATTTTAATTTAATTAAAAAACATTGGGTTGATTTAGGATATAGATTTTTAAAATTTAATTTCTCTCATAACGGAGTAACTCCTCAAACACCCGAGTTTTTCTCTGATTTACAAGCATTTGGTCAAAATGATTATATAAAAGAGTTAAAGGATCTTGAAAGTATAATTGATAAAATACAACAAAATACTTTTACAAATAAAATATTGCATAATCACCTAAAAGAATTTCCAGCTTCAGAAGGTTATTTAATCGGACATTCGCGTGGTGGCGGAATTGTAACAATAGCTGCAAACCGAAATAATTGGGTAAAAAAAGTTATTGCTTGGGCTGGTGTTACAGATTTTATTAAAAGATTACCCGAACAAGAAATGCTTGAAAAATGGGAGAATGATGGTGTTATGATTATTATGAATTCCAGAACCAATCAATACATGCCAATGCATTATGATTTTGTAGAAGTTTTATACAAAAATCAATCGCTTTTAAACATTTCAAATGCTATTCAACAATTAGGCAATCGTTTGGCATGGATACAAGGAACAAATGACGAAAGTGTTTTATACGATGAAAATTGGTTAATAAAACAACAAAATTCTCAAATGCATTGGGTTAAAGTGGATGGTGCTAACCATACTTTTGGAGGCTTTCATCCCTTCAATGAGGATATATTGCCAAAAGATACTATTTTTGCCATCGAAGAAAGTATTAAATTTATCGAATCGTAATTTACAATTTTTAAATATTTTGTAAATAATTTAAAATAAATAGATTAAATGGAAATTGTAATTATTGATTATGGAGCTGGTAATGTAAAATCTGTACAATACGCTCTCAATCGTTTGGGAGTAAATCCTATTTTATCCGAAGATAAAGAGGTGATATTAAAAGCAGACAAAGTTATTTTTCCAGGAGTAGGCTCTGCAGGAGCAGCAATGAAACAACTAAACGCAGATGGTTTGGTTGATGTTATTCCGCAATTAAAACAACCAGTTTTAGGGGTGTGTTTAGGCATGCAATTAATGTGTAAACACTCTCAAGAAGGAAATACAAAGGGTTTAGGGATTTTTGATGTGGATGTTGTAAAATTTGTTGGCGACGAAAAAATTCCTCACATGGGATGGAACGATTTGGAAAATTTACAATCCTCCATATACATTAATTTCCCTATACACAACCAAGTTTATTTTGTTCACAGTTACTATGTTCCGGTTATTCCCGAAACTACGGCAACTTGTAATTACATTCAACCATTTAGCGCATCAATACAAAAAAATAACTTTTACGCTTTTCAATTTCACCCAGAAAAAAGTAGTAATGCGGGCGAAATTTTACTTCAAAATTTTTTAAATATATGATTATCATACCTGCCATTGATATTATAAACGGTGCTTGTGTTCGTTTAACAAAAGGTGATTATGCACAACAAACCACTTACAGTGCTAACCCTTTAGATATTGCTTTAAATTATCAAAATAGTGGTTTTACGCATTTACATTTGGTAGATTTAGATGGAGCAAAAAGTGGCGGAATTGTAAACGATAAAGTGCTAAAAAATATCACACAAAAAACCAATTTAAAAGTTGATTTTGGTGGAGGTGTAAAAACAGATAAAGATATCGAATTGGCTTTTTCATCTGGAGCAAACCAAATAACTGGCGGAAGTATTGCTGTAAAAAACGAAGTTTTATTTACCGAATGGATCAAAAAATATGGTGCAGAAAAAATTATTTTAGGCGCCGATGTACTTAACGAAAAAATTGCAGTAAACGGTTGGCTAGAAACCTCCAACCTTCATCTATTCGATTTTTTAGAAAAATACTTAGATTTAGGCTTAAGTTATGTAATATGTACAGATATTTCCAAAGATGGATTATTACAAGGTAGCTCAAACGATTTATACAAAAAAATTCTGAAAAAATTTCCACAAATTAAATTAATTGCTAGTGGAGGAGTTACCTCAGAAAATGATTTAAAAGCCTTAGAAGAAATGAATATCTACGGAGCTATTGTTGGTAAAGCAATTTACGAAAATAAATTGAGCCTTGAAACCCTGTTAAAATACCACAAAATTTAATTATACCAAATAAATTTGGAAATAAGCCTCAATTTTCGTAACTTTATGCATGGCTAAAAAATCGAAAATAGAGGTAAAAGAAAGTGTTGAAAAATTAACATCACTTTATAAAAAAGAGCAAAA
>JBEEPA010000133.1:0-14043 GCA_041191385.1 Bacteroidota bacterium
TAAGGAATTTATAGATGAGCTATCCAAGTATAAACAAGGAAAAGGATCGGTACAATTCCCTCTTAACCAACCTATTCCTTATGCATTAATCGAAAAAATAGTGCGATTTAGAGTAAAGGAAAATACTACTATCAAAAAAAAAAATAATATCGAAAAAAACTTTATATGCAGTGCAATAAGTTTATACAATATGTTATTTATGGCATTCAATACCACATGAATTATTGTATTGGATAAAATCACAAGTAAATACCAAATAAAATTTTAACCTAATAATTATTTATTAAACATTAAAGCTAAGCCAATGTTGTGCATAATTAATTGATAGGATTCATATCTACCAGGAGCATTAATATATTCCCAATCGTAAAAATACCTAAATGCATTTCCGTTTTTTAAATATTTAGTAAAGTACAATTTATTTACCATTCGGAAACCGTTAATCGAAAATTTATAATCCGTGAAAAAATAAGAAATTGGAGAAGTATTGTTACCATTAATTTCTCCAGAATATACATAAGCAAAACCCGGGCGGTAATTGGTATTTAACAAACCAATATTGGTTTGAAACCCTATTTTATGATTAGTTGGTAAATATTTTAATTTAAACAATTTAAAATCTTTAATTACAGCTTGTTTTCGCGAAATATCACGCTCTGTTTTCGCGCTCAAAAATATATTATTCATGTTGTCTAAACCTAAGGAATTATTACCAAAAGCTGCATTTAATCTGCCTGTAAAAGTAATACTAGCAGCAAATCCTAGTTTAGTATTCCATTTTGTATTAGAAAGTTGTGGTAAGTTAAACAACAAATGATAATAGGTTTCGAACTTTGTAAAAGTTGCCATAGTATTGGTTTGATTAAAACTATTTGACGCTAAACCCAAAGAGAGATTAAATAAGATATTTTGATCTATTTTTTCGTTTTCTAAAACACTTCCTCCATTTGTACCAATTGCTAAACCACTATACAATAAAGGAGATGTTGCCAAATCCTTAAATGAAAATGGAGATAAAATGGTAGAATTGTAAATGTATTTGTTGTTTTGCCAATTTGGATTTTTGTTAGCATTACGAATAGAATCTACCGTTTCTGGATCAACATTTCTAGGTATAAAAATCTGAGCATTAATACTTGAATAAAAAAATAAAAATGCTCCCAAAATATATCTATATAATTTACACATAATTAAAATTTAAAAAGTTTGTTCAATTCAATTAAATCCTCTGGAGTATCAATACCTATATTTTTAAAATTGCTTTCAGCAACATAAATATTATATCCATTTTCTAACCATCTTAACTGTTCTAAAGATTCTATTTTTTCTAATTCCCCAACCGATAATTGAGTGATTTTTCGTAAACTATCACTTGTATATGCATATAAGCCAATATGTTTAAAATAAGGTACAACTACATTATTTCGGTTGTAGGGTATAGTGCTTCTAGAAAAATATAAAGCTTTTCCATCATTACTAGTAACAACTTTTACCACATTTGGATTTTCAATATCTTGCTCATTAGTAATGAATGTTTTTAAAGTAGCAATTTGAGCATTCGGATTTTTAAAAACATCGATTAATTCTTTTAATTGTAAAGGATTTACCATAGGTTCGTCACCTTGGATATTTACAACAATATCATAATTATATTGTAATTTGCTAATCACTTCCCCACATCTATCGGTTCCACTTTCGTGCTTTTCGGATGTTAAAATTACTTGAGCTCCAAAACCTTCGGCAACTTTTACAATTCGTTCATCATCGGTAGCTACCACAATTTCGGCAAATAATTCGGATTTTTTTACGCTTTCGTAAACCCTCTGGATCATTGGTTTTCCTTGTATATCCACTAAAGGTTTACCAGGAAAACGAGTTGAAGCATATCGTGCAGGAATTACCGCTAGTATATTCATATGTGTATAATTTGTTTTTTAATTATCATATGCTGTTAGCCTTATACTCATTTGTGTTTGTATCCAAACGTAACATGGCTCATTTCATGATTATTTTTTTTGTAAATATAAAAACAAATATGAAGTTTAATTCTTGTAAAATAAAAAAGCCGCGATAAAATCGCGGCTTTAATTTTTAATATAATTGTTTAAGCAGTAGCGCCTAACTTTTTTAACATCATTGTGTGCTCATAAATTGCGTGTAAAAAACTTTTACTACTGTAATATGGAACTTTAAATTCATCGGCAGTTTGTTTTACAATTTTAGACAATTTACGGTAATGCACATGACTAATTGATTGAAACAAATGGTGTTCCACTTGGAAATTTAAACCGCCTACAAACCATGAGAAAACTGGATCTTTTGGAGAATAATTACTAGTTGTGCTTAATTGATGAATTGCCCAATCGTTATCAATATACCCATTTGCATCTGGTAAAGGAAATTCGCTTGTAGGCATAATGTGCGCAGTTTGGAAAATTGCGCTTAAAATAAATCCTGCAATTAAATGCATTACCACAAATCCTAAAATAATTACTCCAACAGAAGCATTAATGAATATTAACGGAATTACTAAAGCATAACTTACATAAAATAATTTCCAAGCTAAGATATTTAAAAAATTCTTTTGAACATCTTTTACCAATCCCCATCTTCTGTATTTAAATAATTGGGTGAAATCACTCATTACCAATTTACTCAAGGTTAATAAACTGTATAAAAACCATGCATATACAAATTGGAAACGATGTATTGGCAACCACTTTTTATGCGGAGAAAAACGCAAAATTGGCACATGATCCATATCGCTATCCGATCCTTCAATATTTGTAAAAGAATGGTGTAATACATTGTGCTGTAATTTCCACATAAAACTACTACCACCAATAATATTCATGGTATAGCTCATAATGTGATTTACACTTTTGTTTTTAGATAATGCTCCATGGTTGGCATCATGCATCACATTTAAACCTAAACCAGCCATTCCAAAGCCCATCACAGACCACATTAAAATAACTAATCCAGGATGGCTCACTACGCCTGTTACCATTAAAGTATAAGGTACAAAATACATTGCGCCCATAACGGCAACTTTAGCCCAAATGCGCCAGCCACCATACTTATCTACTTTGTTTTTTTTGAAAAATTCGTTGATTCTAGACTTTAACTCATTGATAAACTCTTGATTCTCTTTGGAAAACTTGTGATTTTGTTTCATTAAATAAGGTATTCATAATCAAGTTGGAAAAACATCCAACAAATCAAAGATAATATTTAGATTTTAATTTTGCCAACTTTTTTACATATTGCAGTTGTTAAATTTAAAATTATTTGTTATTTATTATGATTTTAAATAATCCGTTAAATACGCAAACTTATTTGTTAAAGCTCCGTTTTTGCATATACTTGCACGATTTATCAATTCACTGTTGTTATACTTAAGTAGTTCAGGAATAACAAATTCCATTAATGCCAATCCAAAATCATGCGATGCATCAGCAGGTAATTCACATGGTAAATTATCTACTGCCATAACTGCTAAAGCATCATCATTTTTAAAATCGGATTCTGTAAAAGTTTTTTTATCTACTCCATATATAGGATTTGAAATACTTGATGCGCGTAATGTGGTTGGTACCGAACCCTTGATATCACAAGTTATATCTGCAATCACTTGTAATTTTTCGCCAATTGTATTTTGATTAAATAATTCGGGTGCTTTTCCATCCCAAAAATGCGCACTAATATATATATCTGCTAGAGCTAAATAGGGTTCTAATGTACTAGAATAACTTGCGGAATTAGCGTAAAAATCTGACAAATCAAACGAATTATTTTTTTGATAATAATCGCTTATTTCCAAAATTGTAAAATGTGGGTTATTCATATCAGATTGAATAAATTGATTTGCTTTTACCTCAACCAAACCCGCATCATGTAACAACATCCAAACTCCCTTCCCTACTCTTCCTTTTCCAGTAACAACAATTTTTAAAGGTGGCAAAACCAATTCTTTAATATTTGCAATCAAATCGGCATAGTTTACACATAAATGCGCAGGCTTTAGTACAAATAAATTATTTTTTAGTCCGTAGGTTAACAAAGCATTGTATGCCCCTACAATACCCGCATGTTTTCCAAAACCCAAAATTCGCTCACCTTTTTCGTTTACTAAACACTCATAATCAATCATTTGATTCCCATTTTCAACCAGTTTTTTAAGAAGTTTTTGGTTGTATGCTTGTTTTTTTATAGTGTGACTAAAAAACAAATAGGGTTTATTAGGAACGATAAAATCAAGAGGAACCTCCTTCACCCCCATCAAAATATCGCATTTACTTACATCATTTACCACTTCAATCCCTGCTTTTCGATAATCATCATCCGAAAAACAACGAATATCACTAGATTCCACCTTAAATATTACAGGATATTTTTCCTGAATTTTTTTACAAACCTCTGGCGAAAAAGGCACACGTTTATCTGGCGGGTTTTTACGTTCTTTTATAATACCAATTAACATAGTTATTTTTTTAAGTGAATGAATTCGTTGTGTAATTTATAAGTAATTCCTTTAACATTGGTTTCATTTTCATCCAAAATCAAATGATTCACCAATGAAAACCCAACTTGATTAGCATATTGTACAATATCCTCAAAAGTATAGTTTACAAAGCCAAATTGCGTAATTTGGTGTAAAGCAACAATATCTTCAAAAGTTCTTTTTCCAATTATCAACTCTCCCTTGTTTTTTAAAACCCTATTAAATTCATTAAAAAACTTGTTTAAATCATCCCAAAAATATATTGTATTCACACAAAAAAGTATATCGAAAAAATTATCCTGTACAGGGATATTTTTAGCGTCACAATATATACATTCCACGTTTTTTAAGTGCTTACAATTTTTTTGTGTTTCATTTATCATGGTTTCCGAATAATCCATCGCGTAGTATTTTACCTCTTCATGGATTAAATCTGCAATATGTTTCCCAGCTCCCACACCAATTTCACCTATAATTGATGCTTGATTGAAATGTATAAACTGTTTAATGTTTTGGTAAAAACTGGCGTTTCCTTTATACATAAATTCACCCACTTCAATACCTATTTCGCCACTTGGTTTTCGTAAATTTTGAGCTAATTCCTTAGGGTTCATAATTTTTTTACATTGATTAACGATAAAAACAACTATTTGTTATGTGCATAACTTTGTTCAAAACTAAGCCAAAAAAACCAAAACTTTACAAAAATAAGCAGCGTAACAAAAGCTATACTCACCTTTAAATTTTTGCGCTATGGAAAATACATGCTTAAATTACAATTACAGGTTTCCAAGAGTTTTTTTTAAAAATGGCGAAGCCAAATATGGTAGATTATTTAGCTATTATAATAAAGTTAAAAAGAAATTAGAGTATTATTTTGCCGATGCAAATACTATACGTAAACACAACTTAAACAATACTTTACAAGCAATATCCTTTTTAAAATCTTTGCAATTTTCTGTAAATCCAATGGATATTGAAAAAGTAGAATATGAAGTTTAAAAAAATAATCAAATTGAAAAAAGCCGCTAAAATTATTTTAGCGGCTTTTTTATTTAATTACCCTAAAGTAGTATCTAAAATCATCATGATTAAAAAGCCCGAAATAAAACCAACAGTTGCCAACTTAGCATTTTGGTTTTTAAGCGACTCGGGGATTACTTCGTAAATTACAACAAAAATCATTGCTCCAGCGGCGTAGGCTAAAGTGTAAGGTAAAATTTGGGTAAAAAACCCAACAGCTATGGCGCCCAAAACTGCCGCTACAGGCTCCACAACCGCCGTTAATTGTCCGTAAAAAAAGCTTTTTCTTTTGCTAAATCCAATACGTTTTAAAGGCATTGCAACAGCAATACCTTCGGGTAAATTTTGTATTCCTATAGCTAAAGCCAACACAACACCACCTGCAATACTTGCTTCAGGCAATCCGCTAGCTACTCCGCCAAACAAAACACCAATCGCTAAACCCTCGGGGATGTTGTGCAAAGTAATTACCAATATCATTACAAAAGTATTTTTATTGGTATAAAATAAACTATCTGTTTTTTGAGTATTTTTTTGCCAATACGAACTTATAACATCAAACAAAACCAAAGTACAAACACCTAAACTCACTCCAATAATAGTTGGTAACAATTTAGTAATTCCCTCGCCTTCACTCATGGATACAGCTGGCACCAACAAACTCCAAATACTCGCCGCCAACATTACTCCGCCTGTAAAGCCCAGCAAAGTATCCATAAGTTTTTTATTTGTACCATTAAAAATAAAAACAGTTGCTGCACCTAATGCTGTTAACAACCAAGTAAAAACAGTTGCATAAAATGCTGCTAAAACAGGATGGATAGTTTGTAAATATTGAATTATGTTATCTAACATGATTAAAAAATATAGTTTACATTAATCATAATATTTCGTCCTGCAGAAGGAATATTAAATGCGCGTAAAATGGATAAGTGATCAGTATAGGTTTTATTTAATAAATTTAAACCAGTTACACCAACATCCAACTTTTTATCTTTAATAGTAATAGTTTTTTGAATCCCCGCATTCAACAACGTATATTGCGGTGTAATTTCTTCATTTAAACCTAAGCGATTTTGTTGAGCAACATGGCGAACAGAAACAAACGATTTGAAGTTAGGTAAAGCTTTAGGCATATAAGTAATTTTAGTTGTAAAATTATCTGCAGGGACAAAAGTTAAACTTCGATTATTTTCCAAATCGTTTCCTCTAATAATATTTGCAGTACCATGCAATTCCCAAACTTTATTTTCCAAAATATCATATTTAAAATCCAACTCTGTTCCATACAAAAATGCATTGGTTTGTTGAAACGACCATAACTCTAGATTAGAATTAACAACTTCGCCAGTTGCAGCAAAAAATAAATAATTGTTTACTAAATTGCCAAAAATAGCGTAGGACACATTCCATCTTTTAGTTTTAACTAACCAATTTATATCCGCTTGTAAACTTTGTTCGCGTTTAAAATTAATATTTCCTCTTTCGAAACGATTGGTTCCTGGATGGTTACCGTTAGAGTATAATTCGGCTAAATCTGGCGCTCTAAAACCTGTTGCTAAATTAAATTTTAAAGTGTGTTTGGTATTAATTTTTGTGCTAACACCTAAGGAACCTGTAAAACCAGCAAATTGCTGATTTAACCTTCTATTTGCTGGATTTCCTGGTAAAACAAATCCAAAATCGATTAAATTTTGTGCATCCGCTTTAGCCACAATATCTCTGTAATCGTAACGTAAACCTAACTGATACACACTTTTTTTATAATGTAAGTTAGATAAATAATACAAGCCATTTTCCCATAAACGCGAGTTAGGTATTAAAATTTCTAAAGCTTCTTTTTTATTAGTATTTTGAATAAACGAACCTTGTAATCCAAAAGTATTTGTCCAATTTTCCTTGGTATAATGCGTAGCTCTTAAATTGTAATACGTATGCGATTGTACTAAACCTAAATCAATAGAATCTAAATTAGTTTCCACTTCATTACGATTGTTGATATGATGAGAGACATTTACAGCTGTGTTCCATTGGTTAAATTGATAATTTTGTTTGTACGAAATCAAATGATCATTGATTTTTTGTGAAGGTAATTGTTTAGTTCTATCCCATCTAGTAGTAGCAAAACTTTGTGCATCATCCATCTCGTTTTCATCTATAATTCCTAGAATTTGATTAAGATAAGTATAGGATAATTTATTGTTAAAATTTTGCTTTTTTATACCCGTATGAAATCTGAAAGTTTGCGAATTGTATCTGGAATTTCCTATAATTCGATTGTTACCATCCACATAATCCGCATGGTTTTCGATTGCCGCATCGGCAGCCATAAAAAAGCCCGATTTAAATTTTTTACCTAAGGAAACCCTCGGACGCATACCGCCCGAAACCGAATTATACGTAACGCCCACATTACCCACTAAATTGGTATCCAGTAAATAACTTTCGTCATCCTGCACCAAAATTACACCTCCTACGGCACCCGAACCATATAAAATACTAGCCGGACCTTTAATAACATTTACATTAGCAACGCCCAAATCATTTAAACCCAAACCATGATCGGCACCCCATTGGTGATTTTCCAATTTATTTCCTTGATAAATCGTTACTACTCTAGAAAATCCTAAACCTCTAATAAAAGGTTTAACCACCCCCTGCCCCATTTCGGCACCATACACCGCAGGATCTTGCACGATTAAGCCCATAATTCCGCTTGGATTTCCTACCAATGCATCGTTTTTAATATCCACGCTTGAAACCGAGTAAGGTGTATTGGTTTGTAATCCAGATTGTTGGTCCACTACAATCTTAACTTCTGATAATTCATACGAATTGGTTTTTAAAACATATCCTTTTTCGATGGATTGATTGTTAAAAATTAAAGTATCTACTATAGTTTCGTAACCCAATAAAGTAATTAGTACAGCATATTTACCATTTGGAATGTTTTTAAGAATAAATCTACCTTTTTCGTTACTAACAGCACTATTGTTTAATTGAGGAATAACAACATTTACCCAATGTAAAGGCTGATTTTTATCGTTGTTAATCATTCCTGTAAACTGATATTGTTGCGCAAAAATATTGTTTGTTAAAACCAACAATACAAAACTTAAACCTAATGTTTTAAATATTTTATTATCCATATCATAATTATTATGGATGCAAATATAAAATGTTAGACTAATCTAACAATGATATTAAATGATTTTAACAATAATAATGCGTAAGTAGATTAAATCAACTTTAAATCTGTTAGTAAAGAATGAATATTTTGAGTTTGTAAATCCAAATAAAAACTAGTAATACCCGCATTTTTTGCTCCTACAATATGCTGTGGAGAATCATCTATAAAAATTGTTTCCTCCGCCAACAAATTATTTTCGTTTAAAATCTGTAAAAAACCTTCTGTTTTTGGTTTACGAATTCCTAAAACATTGGAATAATATACTTTTTCGAAAAACAAATGTAAACCATCCACTTGATGATCAGTTTGTAACGAACTTTCGAAACTTTCGATATGAATTTCGTTAGTATTACTATATAAAAACAAGCGATATTTTGATTGTAATATTTGTAATAACTCTAATCTTTCCTTTGGGAAATCTAATAAAATAGAGTTCCAAGCATCATTAATTTTTTGTTCTGCGTTAGATTCAGTTAAATTCCCTAGTTTTTTTAATTCGGATAAAAAATGATTTTTATCAAACTTACCTTCTTCCCAATCATCCATAAATCCAGTTTGTTTTTGTTTGCTAAAAACATCCAAAATTCCTAAATCCTCTAAGTTTTTAGCCATTAAATCATAATCTAAATTTAATAAAACTCCTCCTAAGTCTAAAATTATATTCTTAACCACCATAAATCATAAATAAAAAGGATAAACAATTCAAAAATCTTCAAAAAATTTAAAATTACTAACAATTTAACTAAAACAAAGTTGCATTGTAATAAATTTTACAAGATATTCGCTAAATATTTGTTGCAACAACTAATTTAAAATCATTGATGAACGAAAAAACCGATTTATTTGGTACCGAAAGTATAGGAAAGTTGTTGCGAAAACAAGCCATACCTGCCTCTGTAGGTATCATGGTAATGTCCGTTTATAGCATCATAGATACAATTTTTGTAGGAAGATGGGTAGGAAACATGGGTATTGGAGCTATAACTGTTGTAATGCCTATTACATTTTTAATTTCCAGCTTGGGAATGGCAATAGGTTCTGGAGGTAGTTCAATAATATCCAGAGCGTTTGGTTCCAAAAATAACGATATAGCATACAGTACATTTGGAAATCAGGTATTGTTAACCACCATATTATCCATAAGTTCAGTTGTAATAGGATACATATATTTAGATGAAATTTTGTTTTTATTCGGTGCAAAAGGAGAAATTATGCCACCTGCACGTGAATATTTTGCAATAACCTTATTGGGCGTTCCATTTTTAGCATGGGCAATGATGAGTAATCACATAATCCGAACCGAAGGATTCCCTAAAATAGCCATGTTTACCTTAATAATTCCTGCGATAATCAATTTAATTTTAGATCCCTTGTTGATTATTGTATTTGATATGGGTATGGCAGGCGCAGCATGGGCTACAGTAGTTTCGTATGTTTTTAGTGCAGCATTTACAACCCATTTTTTTGTACGTGGTAAATCCAAAATGCGCTTACAATGGGTTTATTTAAAAATTGATTTACCCATAATAAAAGAAATCATAAGTTTAGGCTCCATTACATTTGTAAGGCAAGGCGTAATAAGTGTTTTAGCAATATTACTCAACCATGTTTTATTTACTTATGGAGCCGAGGAAGGATTAAATATTTACGGAATTGTAAACAGATTAATGTTTTTTGCATTATTTCCGGTATTGGGAATCACACAAGGAACATTACCAATTATAGGATACAATTATGGGGCAAAAAATACAGAGCGTGTAGATGAAACCATACGTTTATCCATGAGAGCGGCAACCATTACTGCTAGTATAATTTTTTTACTCATTTTAATTTTTGCCCCACAAATTGCCGCAATTTTCACAAAAGATAATCATCTAATTCAGGAAGCTACTCCTGCATTACGTTGGGCGTTTTTAGGCACGCCACTTATTGCAATTAGTTTAATAGGCTCGGGATATTTTCAGTCAATAGGAAAAGCAAAACCAGCTTTATTATTAAGTTTAACAAAACAAGGATTTTTTTTAATTCCCTTGGTAATGATTTTACCTTATTTTTTTGGCGTAACAGGTGCTTGGATTTCATTTCCAATTGCCGACATTGGCTCGGCTATCGTAACTTATTGGTTTTTTAAAAATCATAAATAAATTACTATCTAGCATTTAATCTAGCTCTAGTCATTTTTTCTTTTAGTCCTCCTTCTTTTAAAAAACTACTTTATAATTTTTGTATTTGTTTGTTTAATAAATAACTAAAGATAGAAATCAAACAAATCATAGAATTTGCACAAATTTCGGGGGAATCATTTTCGATAGCTTTTTTATAGGTGTTGTAATTAGCTTTAGGTGTTTTATTTATTTCCCTAAATCTTTGTGTTAATTTATGTTTTATATCCCAAATAGGTAAATTATTGGATCGTAAAAAATCCATGAAATCTACTTTTAATTCTTCTAATTAAGCCCTAGCTACATTAGTTAATTTAATCTCCATTTCCTTAGATGTCCCCGATGCCATACTTGCTTCTACAATATTTTGTTTACAACTTCGCGCAGCTTGAACCATTTGATCGATAGTACGATCGGATTTTTTAAAAAAACGATTAGTAAAATAAATAGTACCATCATAAATAACTTCGGATTTTTGATAGGTAATTAAGTTTTTATATCCTCCGTGTTTAGGGATAAAACCATTACGATTGTTTGGTTTCATAGTTAAGTTTAAAAAATTTTATACAAAGTTAATATTTTAAATTTAAAGTTAAAATTTTTGTTTACTAATTTTAAGGGACATTAGGGGCTGAAGGGACAATTGGGACTGATGGAAATGAATTGCAGTTATTTTTTATGCTATAATTTTTTACCATTTTATATTTAACATCAGTCCCATTAGTCTCATCAGTCCCCAATGTCCCTTAAACTCCCAATTGTCCTTAAAACACCAAAAATCCTATAATACAAAAAAACCTTAACAATAAATTAAACCTTAATAGCTAGTGAGTTTAATTTTATAATCTTAACTTTGCGTCGCTTTATTCGTTTGGAGCAAATCTAAAGCAGATTTTTATCATGAAAAACGAAATTACACAGGAATACATCGATTATATAATCGATCAAATGGAGGCTGATAACCACGAGGTTTTATCAGAAAAATTTGCTGTTTTACACCCTGCCGACATTGCAGAAATAATTGTTCAAATTCCTGAAGAATACACTATAAAAGTTTTATCGTTTTTCTCAAACGAAAAAATAGCTGATATTTTAGCCGAATTAGAAGAAGATGAACGTGCGCATGTACTAGAAGCTTTAACGCCTAAAGAAATTGCCGATATCGTTTTGGATAACATGGAAAGTGATGATGCTGCCGATTTGTTATCCGAATTACCCGATGATATCAAAGATGAAATTATCGAGTTAATTAGCGATAAAGAACAAGCTGATGACATCAAAGATTTATTAAGCTATCCAGAGGATTCAGCTGGTGGTATCATGGCAAAGGAATTTGTTAAAATTAATATCAATTGGACGGTTCATGAGTGTGT
The DNA here is from genome assembly GCA_041191385.1 of Bacteroidota bacterium. Lineage (GTDB taxonomy): Bacteria > Bacteroidota > Bacteroidia > Flavobacteriales_C > JBEEPA01. Next base: position 12,253 of record JBEEPA010000133.1, read on the forward strand.
TATTGAGTTAAGAAAACAAGCCGAAGAAGTTGAAAATATCCATACTGTTTATGCAGTGGATGACAATGATAAATTAATAGGTATCATTTCTCTAAAACAATTAATATTAGCTGCTCCACAATCTAAAGCACAAGAAATTGTTAAGAGAGATATAATAACAGCAAAAGTTTTAGCACCTGCAGTAGAAGTTGCACAATTGATGGAAAAATACGATTTAGTAGTAATTCCAGTTATTGATACACAAAATAATTTGTTGGGAAGAATTACAATTGATGATGTTGTAGATATAATCAAAGAAGAAGCAGAAAGAGATTACCAATTAGCAAGTGGTATTACAGATGATGTAGAGTTTACAGATAGCATAATTACACTAACCAAAGCAAGATTTCCTTGGTTATTGGTAGGTTTAATTGGAGGAATTACGGGTTCAAAAATTATTGGAACTTTTGGTGTAATTGAAGAAACTCCGATGCTGGCTTATTTTATGCCATTAATTGCTGCTATGGGTGGAAACGTTGGGGTACAATCTTCGGCAATTGTGGTGCAAAGTATTGCTAGTAACACCTTAATGGGTAATTTGTGGTATAGATTACTAAAAGAATTAGGTGTAGGTTTATTAAATGGATTTTTATGTGCAGGTATTTTGATGTTATTTAATTTATTATTTTTTGATCAAATATTAATTAGTTTAACGGTAAGTTTATCCTTGTTTTGTGTAATAATTTTTGCTGCGGTTTTTGGTACTTGGATTCCTTTAATTTTACATAAATATAAAATAGATCCTGCCTTAGCAACCGGGCCATTTATAACCACTACCAATGATATAATGGGGTTGTTAATGTACTTTAGTATTAGCAACATAATTTTAAATATGTAAAATATGAAAGTTGGTTTTGTGGATTCTGTACATCCAGTTTTATGGGAAGAATTGGACAAGTTAAATTGTACTTGTATAGATTTTACAAACTTAAAACACAATGAAATATTACCATTAGTAACAGATTTAGAAGGAATTGTTATACGATCCAAATTTAAAATCACCGAAGAATTTTTACAACTTTGTCCGAAACTAAAATTTGTAGCACGCTCTGGTTCTGGATTAGAAAATATCGATTTACAAGCGGCCGCTAAACATAATGTAACGGTTATAAATTCACCCGAAGGAAATAAAAATGCTGTTGCCGAACATTTAATAGGAATGTTATTGTTATTGCTTAATGGTTTAAAAAAAGCGGATACAGAAGTACGTAATAAAATTTGGCAACGTGAAGCTAACCGAGGAATAGAATTGGGTAGTTTAACTTTTGGAATAATTGGCTATGGTATTGTAGGGCAATGTGTTGCGCAAACTTTAAAAGGGTTTGGATGCAAAGTATTAGCTTACGATAAATATAAAACTAATTATAGCGATGAATTTACACAAGAGGTATCGTGGGAGCAATTTTGTAAGCAAGTAGATGTTGTAAGTTTACATGTAAATTATTTACCGCAAAATCATCATATGGCAAATGAACAATTTTTTGATGCTTTTGCAAAACCAATTTATTTTATCAATACAGCAAGAGGAAATTGCTTGAAAACAGACGATTTAGTTACTGCTATTAAAAACAAAAAAGTAATTGGAGCCTGTTTGGATGTGTTAGAATTTGAAAAAATTGATTTTGAAAACGAATTAAATAGCCCAGTTTTAAACGAATTATTTAGTTTAGAAAATGTAGTATTTAGTCCGCACGTAGCCGGCTGGACCACCCAATCTTACTATAAGCTTTCGTGGTATTTAGCAGAGAAAAT
>JBEEPA010000134.1:0-13826 GCA_041191385.1 Bacteroidota bacterium
CTGTCCTGCCGAAAAAACTAATGTGCAATTTGTTTTTATACCTAATTTTGTGAAATGTTTAATTGCCTTTACACCATCTTTAATCATAGGAATTTTAACTACAATTTTTTGGTCCAACTCAGCCAAAGCTTCACCTTCTTTTATCATTCCTTCAAAATCAGTTGCAATAACTTCTGCAGACACATCGCCATCTGTTAATTTGCAAATATCTAAATAGTGTTTAATTACATTGTCGTATCCAGATATTCCCTCTTTAGCCATCAACGATGGGTTAGTAGTTACGCCATCTAAAACACCTAAATCTGCTGCTTCTTTAATTTGAGCTAAATTTGCTGTATCAATAAAAAATTTCATGTTTAATTAAGTTTTTATGTATAATTTCCAAAAATAAGCGCAAGCTTTTGTATTAACAAAAAAAGTAATGAACAATGAAATGGTAATTTTAAAAAATGCTTAGTTTGTATGCTTTGTATTTTATATTTTTACATATATTTTTTACAAATTAGGGTGTTATGAAGAAAAAAATAGGGCTGATAGTTGGTTTTTTTATCGTTTTTGCTTTACAAGCACAGCAAAGATTTCATAATTATATTTATGCAGCACCTTTATTTTCTCATGCTACAAGGATAGTTCAGCAAGGACCTGGTGTTGTAGGTAAGCTTGGTTTAGAAGGTGGAATTGGTACTATTTACGATTTAAAAAATGGCAATTATTGGTCGTTTTCCTTAACATATGCCGAACGTGGAGCCCGAAAACGCCGAGTAATGAGTAATAATGCAACTTCACCAGATTTGGCTAATTTTGATTATCATTTACGATTAAGGTATATCTCAGTGCCAATTTTATATGGTTTACCTTCTCAAGGTTTTAATATTCAATTAGGGCCGTCAATTAATTTTTTAATAGATGATAAACAAATTACATCAGACAATTTGCCTCCAAACGAAATTGATTTTAGAAATATTGAATATATGTTACACTGTAATTTAGAGTTTGAAATAAACGATTATTTGTTTTTTAATCTTCGTTTGTATCATTCAATAAATACTATAAATATTACTGGAATAGAAGGTGTTGGATATTGGTATCAACGTGGGAGTATGCACCGCGGTTTAGGAGTTGGTTTAAGTTATTATTTTACTCCACCTAATTTTAAAATTAACCCAAATAAAAAAGAAAATATAGAGTTAAACGATTAGGTTTACTCGAAAAAAAAAGAGCCTTTTGGGCTCTTTTTTATTTTTTAATACTCATCCTCATTAAACAAAAAGTCGTCTTTTGTAGGGTAATCCGGCCAAATCTCTTCAATTGATTCGAACATTTCTTCATCGTCCTCAATATCCTGAAGATTTTCAATTACTTCCATTGGCGCTCCAGATCTCATTGCGTAATCAATCAACTCATCTTTGGTAGCTGGCCACGGTGCATCTGTTAAGTAAGAAGCTAATTCTAATGTCCAATACATAATAAAAAAATTAAGGCATTAATATTTCTCGCAAAAGTAATTTATTTTCTGATTGAACAAAATTTTTAGCAATTTTTTTTATAACAATCCATCAAAAACCTAAAAATACTAAGTGTAATAACTATATTCGCTAAAATATCTTTGCACTTATGATAAAAGAATTACCTTGTGAATTTTTAAATCAACTTAATTTTAGTCCAGAAAGATTGGAATCTTTTGTAAAAGCCATTAATTCTAATCCAATTTATGCTAAAAGATATAATTTTTCAAAAGTAAAAGTTCCTGATTTACAAGAAGAAGTGGAGTGGTGTAGGGCTGCCGAAATTTTAACCGAACGTCCTGCTTACGTGGAAGATCCCTTGTTTCATGCCGGTGCTTATTACCCTCAGGATGCATCAAGTATGTTTGTAGATTATTTATTACAAAATATTACTTTAGAAAAACATGCTGTATTTTTAGATTTATGTGCTGCGCCAGGTGGAAAATCTACCTTGTTGTTATCTCATTTAAATCATGATGGGTTTTTAGTTGCTAATGAAATTATTGGAAGCAGAAGTGCCATTTTACACGAAAATATCAGTAAATGGGGGGCGGCTAATGTTTTGGTTACAAATAACTCCACAAAGGAATTTAGTGAAATGGATGGGGTGTTTGATTTAATTTTAGTGGATGCGCCTTGTAGTGGTGAAGGGATGTTTCGTAAAGATTTAAATGCACGAAACGAGTGGAGTATAAGTAATGTGAATATGTGCGCCGAACGTCAATTTCAAATTGTAGAAGATATTTTACCTGCTTTAAAAAAGGATGGGTGGATTTTTTATGCTACTTGTACTTTTAATTCTATCGAAAATGAAAATTTAGTGGAACAATTTACTAAAGATTTGGATTGTAGTGGATTAGATTTGGATTTACCAAAACATTGGGGAATCGAAAAAGTAAAAGCAAATGATTTAACTGGCTATAAATTTTATCCAGATAAGGTTAAAGGTGAAGGTTTTTGTATTTTTCCAATACAAATTCATACGCCTAATTCCGAAGCCAGTATGTTTAAAGCTAAAAAAATATTTAAACCTTTTAAATTGTTAGATAATCAAATTAAATTACCTTACGATTATAGTACTTTTTTATTTAATAGTGATATTTTAGTTTTTCCTCTTAAATGGGAAAAGCACATTAATTATTTTGCACAATTTTTATACATTAAAAAATGTGGAATAAATTTAGGCGAACAAGTGCATCAGGATATAAAATTTCATCAAGATTTAGCTTTAAGTACGCAAGTTAAAATTTTGTATCCAAGTTTCGAATTAACTTTAGAGGAAGCTTTAAACTATTTGATGAAAAAAGATATCAAAATAAACACAAAACACAAAGGTTGGGCATTGGTAAAATATCAAGAGGTGAATTTAGGCTGGGTTAAAATTTTAGGAAACCGCGTAAATAATTATTATCCAAAGAATTATAAAATTCGCAAAAATTTAGAGTTTTAGTTAATTGATCTGTATTTGATGCTATTGTATTTAATGATTTAAAACTAAAACTGTAAACTTATTTTAAACGCAGTTTCATAACAGATTTTTGGTAAAACCAATAAATTATTCCGCCAATGGAATAGGCGATACAATCTATATAATCCGAAGTGTATTTTGGTGAGAAATAGGGGAGGATGAACTCGAAAAATACACATAAATAAATTACGGTTACGGCAATTTTTGTTTTGCTAAGGTATAGTGTAGAGTCATTTTTTAACCATTGTACTCCTTTTAAACCTATCGTGCAAATAATTGGGATGGCTAAAATATCGGCTAAATAAAATCTTATCCATTCCCAAGCTGGAAAATTTAAAAATTTTACACCTAAAGTATAAATGTATAATACAAAAAAAATTAAAAAGTATTTGTTCCAAACCAACTCCTTGCCTTGAGGCGAGGTGCCCCTTAGGGCGGAGTGGTGATTAAAAAAATATTCATTTATAAATTTAATTCGTTTCATTTTATCCCGGACCTAATGCTACCATCCAAACAATAAACGATATAATTGCCATATAAATCATCCAAAAAAACGAAGCTATTTTATAAGTGTATTTTAAAATAGGATTGCTAGAATTTTTCCAATTTCCAATCCATTTATCTAATTTTGGTACTGGAATTTCTTTCGTTTTTTCTTCTCTAACAACATCGCGAGCTTTTAAAATTGCTTCACGGGAAACTGGATGATTACAAGCGGTACAATAATCTACATTCTCGTTCCAAGTTCCGCAATTACTGCATTTAATATCCATTTTTAGTTGCCTTTAAAAAGGTAAATCGTCGGGATGATTATTGAATTTTGAAGGGAAAGTCATTGCTCTCGGATGGAAATCATCTTCATCTTCTTCATTTTCATTATTGTTGTTGAAGGATTTATTTGGGGCGGATTGAAAAATCTCACTGGTTTCTAAATCGGTAAACTTCACCTGATCGGCTATAAATCGTAACGGAATATTTCGTAATTCTCCATTACGGTGTTTTGCAACAATAATTTCTCCAATTCCTTTTAAATTAATACCTTCTTCACCTTCGGTAATTCCGTAGTATTCTGGACGGTAAATAAACATTACCATATCGGCATCTTGCTCAATTGCTCCCGATTCTCTTAAATCCGATAACATTGGTCGTTTATCACCACCTCTGGTTTCAACAGCTCTACTCAACTGCGAAAGAGCAATTACAGGTATGCTTAACTCCTTCGCAATTACCTTTAATGAACGGGAAATGATACTAATTTCTTCTTGTCGGTTTCCACCATCTTTTCCACCAGCATTCATCAATTGGAGGTAATCGATAATTATAATCTTTATTCCATGTTTTTTGCACAATTGTCGTGCTTTGGATCGAAGCTCAAAAACCGATAATCCTGGTGTATCATCAATATATAAAGGCGATTCGGATAAAGTAGTGACTTTAGCGTTCAATTGTTCCCACTCGTGGGGCATTAGTTTTCCTTTTTTTAATTTTTCGGAATCTAAGCCTGTTTCGGATGCTACCAAACGCATTACCATTTGTATAGCCGACATCTCTAAGGAGAAAATTGCTACCGGAATTTTACGGTCCACAGCCATATTACGTGCCATGGATAATACAAATGCGGTTTTTCCCATACCCGGACGTGCAGCTAAAATCAGTAATTCTGATGGTTGCCAACCTGAGGTTAGTTTATCTAAATCTCTAAATCCTGAGGGTACACCATTTACACCGTCGCCTTTGTCGGCTGCTGTTTTAATTTGCTCCTTTGCTAATTGGATTAAATCCAGCATGGTGGAATGACTTTTACGAACGTTTCCTTGGGAAACGTCGAATAAATTTTGTTCGGCTTTGTCTAAAAGCTGAAAAACATCACTGGTTTCATCGTACGAACCTTTAATAATATCCGAGGACATTTTAATAAGCTCGCGCTGAATAAATTTTTCAGAAATTACCCTTGCATGATACTCGATATCTGCCGCCGATGCAATTTTATTGGTTAACTTAGCCAAATAAGCAGCACCGCCAACTACCTCTAAATTTCCGTGTTTTTGTAATTTATTTTTAACTGTTAAAATATCAACAGGCTCGTTTTGATCATATAATTCTTTAATGGCAACAAATATTTTTTGATGCGCATCTTTATAAAAACTCTCCGGACGAAGTATTTCGTTAACCGAATCTATTGCATCGGATTCGATTAACATAGCACCCAAAACAGCTTCTTCAAAATCCAGCGCCTGCGGTGGTAATTTACCCATCACATCAGGAATATTAGTGCTTACTTGTGGTTTAATGCGTTTTTTATTATCTAAAGAGGGATTCAATTCATTCATAAACCAAAAATAATAAAAATGTTCGGGCTAGGGTAGGGATGTTGAAAAATTACTTTAGGTTTTTCACTCATAATTTTAAAAAAAAATTTCAAAAAAATCCTATGCAAATTTAATTTGATTGCAATATAAATATTGATTTAATGTTTGTTGGATTTTAAAAAGTAGGCTAGGCCGATGCTGAAGGCGAAATCGTTTTGGGGCATAGCTTCGGCTAGGTTTACTTGTAATGGTTTGTATATCATGGTTTGTATCATCCATTTATTGTAGTAAAAATCTAAGCTGGCTAATAAAACATGTGCGCTACCACCTGTGTAAATGTCGGTAATTTTATTATCTGTGTTTTTTTCTCTGAAATCAAACATGTAACCAATGGCAGGTAAAAAGCTGTAAATAGGTGTTTTGTAGGCATAAAAAAGTTGTTGAACACCTACCAATTGATTGCCTAGTTTTTGTCCGATTTCATTTTCAGAATTCCAAATGTATTTGTAATCGGTGTTTATTCCCCAATTGTTTAATTTTAAAGTATATAGGTTTTGTAAACCATAACTGTAAGCTCCTTTACCAATTTGAAAAAGTATGGGTAACATCGCCAAAGTTTCATCGCGTTGTTGGTATTTTCCTGTAGGAACCACTAATAAAGCACCTAAACGCCAAGTTTGTTTAATTTTAAATTCGGTACTGTCGCCGGTGTTGTAAATGTTGTATAAAGCCAATAATGAAAAATCGCCAATTCCGTTAATGGTTGTATTACGCAAACTTTCCTTGCGTTGATGAATTTGATAAGGTAAATTACCAATTAATTGTACTTTAGGATGCGCGTAATATCTAAACCAAATATCGTTTCGATAATAATGATCGGATAAAATTTCACTTTGTCCGTTGATATTTATGTTGCTAGGAATAAAGTTAAAGTTTTGATTTTGAAACTTATATCCAATTAAATTTTTATTGCTATTGGGTAAAATACCTAAAAAACTTCCGCCAGCACCACAAGCACAAGCATCGCAGGCAATGGATTGGCTAGAAATAAAAATTAAAATTGATAGTATTATATTTTTCATGATTGTTAAAATGGCGGAGCTAAATCTGGATTAGACATAAATTCAAAATCGGTTAATGTAATTAAAAAATTATACAATGCATCTTGCTGAGCGGCTGTAAATTTAAAACCATCTTGCGGAATTCTACTATCTTTAATTTCATTGTTACCGTTGCTGTATAATTTAATTACAGTTTTTAAGCTAAAAATACTTCCATCGTGCATGTAAGGATAAGTTATTGCAACGTTTCTTAAAGATGGAATACGAAATTTCCATTTATCTTCCTCGTTTAGCGTAATTAAATATCTTCCAAAATCACTATCTTTTTTTTCGGTTAAGCCATTGTTTGCAAAACCAAAGTTAGTTTGTAAAACACCTGCATGACAAGAGCTACAATTGGCTTTAAATAACTCTAAACCTTCCATTTCGAAGTTATTTAACATCGCTTCACCACGAAGATATTTATCGTATTTAGAGTTACTGGAAATCATAGACGACATAAATTGCGCTAAAGATTTTAACATATCTGCACTACTAATTTCATTGCTTCCAAAGGCAGTTTTAAACGCCTGTTTGTATTTGGTAGAATTGTTTAATTTTTTAAGCACATTACTTATGGTTTCGGCCATTTCAAAATGCAATTCGATAGGAGCAACTGGTTGAGTTTCCAAATTTAAAACTCCACCATCCCAATTAAAATTTTTGTACCAAATTAAGTTGGCCAAACCAGGCGAATTTCTTTTACCTACTCTGCCTTTTACACCAAAACTTAAAGCTGTATTATGGTCCGCAAAAGCATGCTCAATTGCGTGACAAGTACCACAATGTATGGTGCTGTCAACAGATAAAATAGGGTCGTAAAATAAATCTCTACCTAAATTAATTTTCTCAAAACTTAATTTATTGTTCGTCCATTTGTAAACAGGTTCAGGGAAGTGAGCAGGTAAATTTATAATACTAGGTTCGGGTTTGTCTTCTGGTTTACAAGAAGATAAAAAAATAATTGATATAAGAGATAATTGTAAAAAAAGTTTCGTCATAATTGAAATAAAAAATCCCTTCCGAAATTAATCGGAAGGGAAAAATTAAATTATCTGTGTGTATGATCTAAAATAATACCTTCGGAGAATAAATCTGCTAATTTTTGAGCATTTTCACCTGGCATGTGAACTTTAAATACCTTTTCGATATCAGTATCATGCCAAAATCTAGCAACATTCACCTTAAAATGCATACTAGGCTTAGCAGAAGAACTAACAGTTAAAATGTTATCAAAATCAAAGCTTAATTCTCTAACAGCATTGTTACTTTGTTTAAATCCACCTAAATGATATACAAAATTTCCATTATTATCTTTAATTTTAGGAGAACTACCCTCTGCACGTACAAAAATATATCCAGTGTTCCAACTCCAAAACATTCCGTTTTCCACAGCTAAAGCGCCTGTTTGTGCACCGCTAACATTACGTGTACTATCTACGCCAATTTTAAATTTAATACCTTTATATTCTCCAGAAGGAATGTTTTTGATATCAAATTTATCCAATTGCCCTTTGTTAGCATCGATTAAATGATAGCTTTCGGTTTCTTTCCAAAATGTTCCATCTAATTTTTCAAGTTCTACATTGGTAATATAATATTTCAACATAGAAAATTGAATACTGTCCCCAACTTTCATGTGATAATAATTTTTATTTAAAGTAAAGCCTGTTGTATAAGTATTACCCCAGTAATGATCGGCTTTAAACTCCATTGCATTAACAGTGTTTGAATTATTATTTTTTTCATCTTTTTTACAAGAAGTAAACGTGCTTGCTATAATAATAGCGCAAGCAAAAGCTAAAATTTTTTGCATGATTATAGTGTTTAAATTAATTATTGTAAATTGTTTAATTACAGCAATTTGCTGTAAGTTTTTTTAAATAAATAATTTAAACTAATGGAGGAGGAGTGGAGGTGTTTAAAGTATTGCTTTTTATCGAAAATTGATAAAAAAACGAATTTTTAACCTTAGTCCTAAGGATTATAGATGGTTGAGTAAAATTAAATTCACTTACCATAAACACTGGTAATTCTATATTAAGAGGAGCAGGAATTTCTGGCTGTTTTTCAGTGTCTAATCCTTTTTCCTTTAATTTTTGCATCAAGGCACATTTACCATTACAATGCATTTCGGGTATATTTTGGTTTTTACATAAAACCGTAGAATAATAGTTGTAATCCAATGCATAATCCAATAAAATACTAAACTTTATTCCGAAAGGAACAATTAATGAGCATAGTAATATATAAGATATCCATTTTTTCACGCCACAAATATAATCAAAATTGATTATCTAATTTGATAAATAATTAAAAAACTAATGTTAATTAGTTGTTTTTAATTCCTCCAAAATATCCACTAAAGAAGGATAAGTGTTATCGATATAAGGTTGTAAATCACTTATTTTTACCCATTCTACCTTTTCGATTCCTTCCTCGGTTTGTGGAATTAGTTTTCCAGTGAAATTGGTTTTCATGGTAAACCAATAAGTGGTTTTTAAAGCCCAGTCGCCGTTTTTTAATTCGTAGCAATGATAAGTATTGGGTAAAGAATTTGTAATTTTTAAATTATTTACGTTGCATTCCTCCTCAACTTCTCTTATTGCACATTCTTCAATAACTTCACCATTTTCCAATTTTCCTTTCGGTAAATCCCATTTTTGTAAGCGATAAATCAATAAAATGGCATTATCTTGATTGAACACTACTCCTCCAGCAGCAATAATGGGCGTAAAATGTTTACAAAATTGTTTCCAACAATTTTCAATTTCATTCAAGCTCCAATTCGGGTTACCAATTATAAGTCCCTCACAATCATCGTTTTTTAAAATATTAAAAATTTTTTGAACATCCAACACCTCTAAATGTTGATAAGTTTTAGCTGTTTTTGGATAAGGAAAGCCTATAAAAACTGCTTTGTTGTAAATAAAAACTTTATACATTTGCACTATGGTTTTAAATCAAGACACAGCTACAAAAGTAGCAGAATATTTATTACAAGCAAAGGCAATTAAATTATCGCCCAACAAACCTTTTACTTGGGCATCAGGTTGGAAGTCGCCTATTTACTGCGATAACAGGATAACATTATCTTATCCTAAAATACGCACTTATATTCGCCAACAACTCTCTGCTGTAATAACCGAAAAATTTGCATCTCCAGATATTATTGTAGGAGTTGCAACTGGAGGTATTGCACAAGGTGCTTTAGTAGCAGAGGATTTAGGTTTACCATTTGCTTATGTTCGCCCAAAACCGAAAGAGCATGGTTTGGGGAACCAAATTGAAGGATTAATTGAAGCCGGACAACGTGCTGTAGTTATTGAGGACTTGATTAGTACAGGCGGAAGCAGTTTAAATGCTGTACAAGCTTTGCGCGATGCTGGTGTAAATGTTGTTGGAATGGCAGCAATTTTTACATATAATTTCGATTTGGCTAAAGAAAATTTTAAAAATTCTAAATGCAATTTGGTTACTTTATCCGATTACGATACATTAACTAAAACCGCTTTGGACTCGGGTTATATCAACTCTAACGATTACGATTTAATAAAAAGTTGGAGAAATAATCCTGCAGAGTGGAGCAATAATTTTAATAAATGATTGCTTTAACTTCGCCGGTTATAAAGGTAAATGCTAGTAGGGACGAATTGTTTAGCTTTTTGTCGGACCCTGTCCAAGCAGCAAAAATAATCGAGCATAAATCTGTTCGCCATCTTCAGGTAACCGAAGATGGTTTTTCTTTTTTATTAAAACGAGCAGCAGTATTTCATTTTAAAGTAAAAAAACAATATCCAAACGATATCATATATAACTCTAATAAAAACGTTCCTTTTCAAACGATTTTGGGTTTTAAGATAGTAAATGATGGTGAGCTGATTATCGAATTTGAATCTGATACATCTAGTTTTATGGATTATTTTTTCGAAAAAAGAGTGGATAAGTGGTTAAATGCAGTTGCACAAAATATTATTCAAAAATTTCTATAAGATGCAAATTTTTTATGCTAACGATGCAGATATCCAACAAGGAAAATTAAACGAGGAGGAAAGCGCGCATTGTGTAAGGGTTTTGCGCAAAAGGGTTGGGGATAAAATAATTGTAACCAACGGTTTAGGTTTGATTATTCATGCAAGCATTCAACATATCGATAAAAAACATGCTTATTTTACAGTAGACGAAAGTTTTACTGATACTGCAAAAGTTCCCGATTTGCATATTGCGATTGCTCCGCCTAAAAATATCGATAGATTTATGTTGTTTGTGGAAAAAGCAGTTGAAATAGGGGTGAGCGCTATTACGCCGATTTATTCGGATAGATCTGAAAGAAAAAAAGTAAATGCGGAAAAGTTGGAAAAATACGTTATTGGCGCTTGTAAACAAAGTGCTACTTTTGTTTTTCCAATCATTTATCAAGAGTGTAGTTTTAACGAATTTGTACAAAAAAACTCAGATAAAAACTTATTAATTGGACATTGTAATGAAAATTTTACAAAAGTTCCAGTGAAAGAGGTAGTTGGGTTAAAAAATCCTGTTTTTTTAATCGGACCAGAAGGCGATTTTAGCGACAGAGAAATTGAAAAAGTTTATCAATTAAAAGGAAAAGGTGTACATTTAACGCACAAAAGATTACGAACCGAAACTGCAGGTATTTTTGTGGTTACATCATTTTTTAATGCTCAAAATCTATAAAAATGGACTCGAAAAATATAGTTGCATTACAAATAATAGCAGAGGGAAGAGTACAAAAAGTAGGTTATCGAAATTCTATAATGGATTATGCAATAGAGTTTGGTGTGAAAGGATGGGTAAAAAATAATCCTAATGGCACAGTGGATATTTTTGCGCAAGGCACACAGATGCAAATGGACTTATTTTTAGAAGGTTGCCAAAAAGGTTCGCCGTTATCATCGGTTCAAAAATTACATATCAACGAAGTAAATTATCAACCCGAAATTACTTTTTTTGAAGTACGAAGATAAACATCATGTATAGATATTTTTTACATTTAGCTTTCAAAGGAACGCATTACCATGGTTGGCAATTTCAACCTAATGCACTTAGCGTTCAGGAAGTTATGGAAGAAAAATTATCTATGTTGTTGCGTTTAAAAATTGCTGTTATAGGTTGTGGAAGAACTGATACAGGTGTGCATGCATCAGATTATTATTTGCATTTTGATACCGAAACAGCTATTGAAAATACCGAAAAATTTGTTTTTCAACTGAATTCGGTTTTACCAAAAGATATATCTGTTTTTGCTTGTTTACCGGTTGTGCAAGATGCGCACGCAAGATTTTCGGCACTTAAACGCAAGTATATTTATTATATAAATTTCTATAAAAATCCATTTATTCAGGAGCTTTCATACCATTTTAAACCCAGTTTAGATGTAGCTAAAATGCAAGAAGTAGCGCCATTTTTTTTGGGTAAAAAGGATTTTACTTCCTTTTCAAAATTGCACACCGATGTAAACAATAATTTTTGTGAAGTGTATGAGTTGGAGATTTTACCAACGGATAAAGGAATGGAAATTCATATTTCTGCCAATAGATTTTTACGTAATATGGTTAGGGCAATTGTGGGAACTTTATTGGAAGTAGGCGAGGGTAAAAAAAATGCCAAGCAAGTTTTGGAAATTATCAATCAAAAAAACAGATCCTATGCAGGTCCTTCTGTACCTGCATGCGGTTTATTTTTACATAAAATTACTTATCCTAAGGATATATTTATATGAGCGAAACTACAGGCAAAGCGTTTGATTATAAGTTATTTAAACGTGTTTTAAAATATGTAAAACCATACAAGTCCTTGTTTATTTTAACAGGGATTTTAACCATTGTATTATCTTTTATGGCACCTTTGCGCACTTTGTTGGTGCAAAAAGCTTTAGATAATCATGTTTTAACAGGTGATGCACAGGGCTTAACCCAAATTACCTTATTGATTTTAGCGATTTTAATAATGAATGCTTTTTTGGATTTTGGACAAAAATACACTACTAATTTACTCGGACAATCTGTTGTGGTAGATATGCGAAAACAGTTGTTTCAGCATATTTTATCTTTTAAAATGAGGTATTTTGATAAAACACCTATTGGTTCATTAGTTACACGTGTTACTTCTGATATTCAAACTATTACAGATATTTTTTCGGAAGGTATTTTAGTAATAATTAGTGATATTTTACAATTAATTATTGCCTTGGTTTTTATGTATTATACCAATGCAACTTTGGCAAACATTACTTTAATTCCGGTTCCTTTGGTTATTTTGGCTACGTTTATTTTTAAAAATGTAATTAAAAAAGCTTTTCAAGATGTAAGGGTACATGTTTCGGCTATCAATACGTTTATTCAGGAACACGTAACAGGAATGAATATCGTTCAAATTTTTAACCGCGAAAAGGAGGAAATGAATCGATTTGAAAAGGTAAACAAAGGACATAGAGATGGTTGGATTAAAACGGTTTGGGCAAATGCGGTGTTTTTTCCTGTGGTGGAAATTTTAAGTGCTACATCCTTGGGTTTATTAATTTGGTGGGGCGCAAAAGGAGTTATACAAGGTGTGGCTACAATTGGGGATATGGTGGCGTTTATTTTATATGTAAATATGTTATACCGCCCAATTCGTCAATTGGCAGATCGTTTTAATACTTTACAATTAGGAATGGTTTCGGCAGAAAGAGTATTTAAAATTTTGGATACCGAGGAACATATTGCCAACAATGGGAACTATTTTCCCGAAAAACTTAGAGGCGAAATCGAGTTTACAAATGTGGTTTTTTCGTACGATGATAAGGTAGATGTACTTAAAAATGTTTCCTTTCATTTACCTGTCGGTAATTGTTTGGCTTTGGTTGGTGCAACGGGAGCTGGTAAAACATCAATTATCAATGTGTTAACTCGTTTTTACGAAACCAAAAGTGGTTTGGTAACTATTGATGGGGTGGATATAAAAAACTATGATTTAAACGAGTTGCGCCGTATTTGTGCAGTGGTATTACAGGATGTTTTTTTGTTTAATGATAGTATTTACAACAATGTAACTTTAGGTAGAGATACTATTACTAAAGCGGAGGTTGAACAGGCTGCAAAAGCTATTGGTGTGCACGATTTTATTACGAATTTACCCGATGGTTACGATTATCAAGTGAAGGAACGCGGTGCTTTATTATCTAGCGGTCAGCGACAATTATTAGCTTTTTTACGTGCTTATTTATACAATCCGCAGGTTTTAATTTTAGATGAAGCTACCAGTTCTATCGATACACAATCCGAAATTTTAATTCAAAATGCGATCGAAACTTTAACCAAAGGCAGAACTTCCATTATTATTGCGCACAGATTATCAACCATACAAAAAGCCAACGAAATTTTGGTGTTGGATAAAGGCGAAATTGTGGAGCGTGGCGCGCACGAAAGTTTATTACAAAACAAAG
>JBEEPA010000135.1:0-4291 GCA_041191385.1 Bacteroidota bacterium
AACAACCTTAATTTTCATAGATGTATTTTCATCTAAAAATTTTATACTAATGAGTAAACTTATAACTTTTAATTCTAAAGCAGAAAATTTAAATATAGTTGATTCTTTGATTGAGGAGATATCGGCTAACTATAAAATTTCTGATGAATCATATGGTAATATACTTATTGCGCTAACTGAAGCTGTTAATAATGCAATTCACCATGGGAATAAATCAAATCCAAATAAAATGGTTAATTTATCCTATGAGATGGTTGATGGAATTTTAACGTTTGATATTGAAGATGAAGGTCTGGGTTTCGATTATAATCATTTACCTGATCCAACACATCCTCAAAATATCGAGAAACCTCATGGCAGAGGAGTTTTCTTAATGAAAAATTTATCTCATAATTTAGAATTTTTGAATGAAGGAGCTAAAGTTCGAATTTCTTTTGATTGCAACGATTTAGTTTTATAATGAATGATGTTCTTATTGAATTTAATTATCTAGATACCGATTTTAGATTAAAAAATGAGCCAGTAGTTTCCGACTGGCTTTTGTTATGTATAGAGCATTTAGGGGTTGAATTAGGTGATATTTCCTACTTTTTTTGTTCTGATGAACATTTACTTCAAATTAATATTGATGCACTAAACCATGATTACTATACTGATATCATAAGTTTTGATTATTCTGCTTTACCTGTTATATCTGGTGAAATTTTCATAAGTGTTGATAGAGTTATTGAAAACGCTAGTGAATTTAATGTTTCTTTTACTCATGAAATGCTTCGAGTTTTAGCTCATGGAATTTGTCATTTTGCGGGTTTTAAGGATAAATCTCAAGAAGATGTATTGTTAATGCGTTCCAAAGAAGATGAATGTATTGACATTTATAGTCGTTTTTTTAATCAAGATTTCTAAATTATATATTTTATAAATATACTTTTAAACATTTTATTTAGAATTTATTTTATTTTTTGCTTTTTAATATTATTATTTAATTTTTTATCAGTGTTTTATACGTTGTTAACATTTTAATTTTATTGTTAATAATTTAATTTTTATGTTTGTTAATAAATACGATGTTATTGTTGTTGGCGCTGGTCATGCTGGTTGTGAAGCAGCTCATGCTGCGGCAAAAATGGGTTCTAAGGTTTTATTGATTACCTTAAATATGAACAATATTGCTCAAATGAGTTGTAATCCAGCCATGGGAGGAATTGCTAAAGGACAAATTGTTCGTGAAATTGATGCTTTAGGTGGTATGTCTGGTATAATAACAGATGAAACTATGATTCAGTTTCGAATGTTAAATCGTTCTAAAGGCCCAGCAATGTGGAGTCCAAGAGCTCAATCAGACAGAATGCGTTTTGCGGAAAAGTGGAGATTAACGCTAGAAGCAAATCCTAATGTTGATTTTTGGCAAGAAATGGTTACTAATGTTTTAGTTAAAAATGATACTATTTATGGAGTAAAAACGCAATTAGGTATTGAGTTTCATGCCAAAACTGTTGTTCTTACCAATGGTACTTTTTTAAATGGAAAAATTCATATTGGTGAAAAGAATTTTGGCGGTGGTCGTGCTGCAGAAAAGGCTTCTGTTGGTTTAACTGCTAGCTTAGAATCTTTTGGTTTTATATCTGGTAGAATGAAAACGGGTACTCCTCCACGAGTAGATGGAAGAACTATTGACTATTCTAAAACGGAAGAACAACCTGGTGATGATAATCCTTCAAAATTTTCTTTCACAAATACTAAACGCTTAGAAAAACAAAGATCGTGTTATATAACTTATACTTCTGATGAAGTACATGATATTTTACGTACTGGTTTTGATCGTTCACCGATGTTTAGTGGAAGAATTCAAGGTTTGGGTCCAAGATATTGTCCTTCGATAGAAGATAAAATTGAGCGTTTTTCTGAGCGTAATCGTCATCAAATTTTCATTGAACCAGAAGGATGGGATACTGTAGAAGTGTATGTTAATGGTTTTAGTACTTCTTTACCAGAAGATGTTCAGTACAATGCACTTAGAAAAATTCCAGGTTTCGAATATGCAAAAATGTTTCGTCCTGGTTATGCAATTGAGTACGACTTTTTTCAACCTACTCAATTAACAAATACTCTTGAAACTAAGTTGGTTAAGGGTTTGTTTTTTGCTGGTCAAATAAATGGTACAACAGGTTATGAAGAAGCAGCAGCTCAGGGAATAATGGCTGGTATTAATGCACATTTATTGGCTAAAGAAAAAGCTCCTTTTGTTTTAACTCGAGATCAAGCTTATATTGCAGTTTTAATTGATGATTTGATAACTAAAGGAACAGAGGAACCTTACAGAATGTTTACATCAAGAGCAGAGTATAGGATTTTATTGCGTCAGGATAATGCTGATGATAGACTAACACCTTTATCTTTTGCTTTAGGATTAGCTGAAGAATCTAGGTTTGAAGCTGTTCAAAAGAAACAAAAAAATGTTGATAAACTATTAGATTATTTTTCTAACAATTCTGTTTCTCCTAACGATATTAATCCCATATTGGATAGTGTTAATAGTTCAACTATTTCTCAAAAAGTTAAATTAAATTCTATTATTCTAAGGCCTCAAATTGCGGTTTCTAATTTATTAGGAATTGATTCTTTGTTTGATTTTTTATCAACATATTCCGACGAAGAACTTGAACAAGCTGAGATTTTATTAAAGTATGAAGGTTATATTCAACGTGAGAAGGAAATGGCTGATAAATTACAGAATGTTGATAATATTTTTATAAAGGAGGATTTTAATTATCATAATATTAAATCCTTGTCTAAGGAAGCTATTGAGAAACTAAATAAGGTTCGTCCTACAACCCTCGGACAAGCCTCTAGAATTTCTGGTATTAAACCAAGTGATGTTTCTTCAATATTGTTATTTATTCAAAAATAAATTATGTTCCACGTGGAACATTTTATAAAAATGGAAAAGATTAGTCAGGTTCAAGCACGCTTGTTAGAAATAATAAAGGATAAAAATCCCGAGTTAAAGTTAGTTGAAATTATAAGTAGAGATTTAGAAATAAGCAGCGATAGTGCTTATAGAAGAATAAATAAAAGGATTTCGTTCTCTTTAGATGAACTTTTGTTTTTAGCTAAAAAGTATAATGTTAGTATAGATAATTTATCTGGTATAGAAAGATCAAAAGATTTGGTTTTGTTCCAGTTTGTTTTTCATGATCATGATTATGATTTTAAAGATTATTTAAAAAACATTTTAAAAAATTTCGATATAATTTTACAAACCAATAGTAAGATTATTTATTTAGCTAAAGATATTCCTATTTTTTATAACATGGGTTATCCATATTTAGGCAAGTTTAAAACCTTGTATTATTTAAAAACTATGTTGAATCAAAATGCTTATCAAGAAACTACTTTTTCCAATTTTGATAACTATGCAGAGTTTGAGTCTTTAGCAAATCAAATTAATGAGAAATATTTCATGATTGATTCTGTTGAAATTTGGAATTTAGAAACAACACACAGTGTAATTTCACAATTAGAATATTATTGTAATTTAGGTTATGTAACAACTCATGAAGCATTAATGATTTTAGATGACTTAACTAAATTAATTAAAAAAGTATTTAGTTTTGCAGAACAAGAACAAAAGTTTACAAATGTCGAACCACCTAAAAAAGATTTTACAAATTATAAATTGTTTTTTAATGAAGTTTTTGCGGCCGACAATTCCATATTTGTAAAAGGTCCGATTTTAAAAGCAGCGTTTTTACCAAGTATTAATTTAAAATATATGACTACCACCGACCCTCATTTTTGTAACTACATAGAAGATGTTTTTGATTTAGTAATAAAAAAGAGCACGTTAATTAGTGGAGTTAATGAAAGAGATCGAAAAATATTTTTTAATTATACTTTTGATAGAATTGACAAGATAAGAGCAAAAATTTGTGCAAAATAATGGAGCTTATCAATTTATTTATTAAATCATCTTTTTTTGAAAAAGTAGCTTTTTGTTGTAGTATTTTATACGTTTTAACAGCTGCACATCAAAAAAAGTATTGTTGGTTATTTTCTATTATTTCAACTAGTGTTTATATTTATCTTACATATCAAGTAAACTTGTTTTTTGAAGCTATCTTAAATTTGTTTTATTTGTTTGTAGCTATAAAAGGTTTGTGGGATTGGAATAAATCGTCAATTCATAATAGTAATAATATTCATTTTAAATCTATTGGTTTTCATCTTAAGTTAATTTCTGTTGGAATTTTAATTGTGTTTATTTTAGGTTATTTAGCTCATAAATTTA
>JBEEPA010000136.1:0-7510 GCA_041191385.1 Bacteroidota bacterium
CAATTTGATCTCTAATTTCTCTTAATTTTCTTTCTGTTCTTATTTTTTCGGAATCATTTGCCTTAGGTTTAATAACAATTTGAGCAATTTTGTATTCTTCCTCAATTACAGGAACAGAATCTTTAGGAATGCTTTGGAAAAAAGCTTTTACTTCTTTCGGTGTTATATCTGTTTTTTCAGTAATTTCATTTCTCATTTTTCGGGCTAAAATATTGTTTTTAACCAATGGTCTGATTTCATCTTTAAATTCCAAAACCGTTTTGCCAAAATTCTTTTTAAATTCTTCTTCGCTACCACGCATTTGCATCATAAAATACTGCAATCTTCTATCAATTTCCTGTTCAATTTCGTTATTCGTTACCTCTACACTATCTACTTGTGCACGATGCATTAATAAGCTATTAAATAATAAATCTTGCCAAACCAAACAGTATAATTCGCTGTTTTCTGGCATGCCTTGTTGTAGCATTTGAGTTTTTTGAAATTCTACTTCACTTTTTAAAATAATTTTATTTCCTACAACACCTGCAACACCATCAGCAAACGGACGATTTTCGGGGGTTTGTGCGTGAATTAGTGATGCTAAAAATAAGATAAAATATAGTAGATTAAATTGGAAATTAAACATAAAAGTATATATATAAATTTTGAGAATTACGAATTTATAAAAGTAAATTTGATTTCCGAAGAATTGTGTATAAATTCCTGTTAAATGTTGGTTAAAATTTGATTTTTAAAAATTAGGTTGTTTTAATGATAAACAAAAAATCCCCCATACGGGGGATTGATTTTTGTATTTGTATAATTTTTAATGTGCTAAGGATTCAACTGATGTAACTTCTGGAAACATTCGTGTTAATAAACTTTGAATTCCTTGTTTTAATGTAACGGTTGAGGACGGACAGCCAGAGCATGCACCGCGAAGTGCTACAGTAACTTTTCCTTCTTTAAAATTCACAAAATCTATCGAACCTCCATCTGATTCTACAGCAGGACGGATGTATTCGTTTAATGCTTCAATAATTTTATCATCTAATTCGCTAGTAGAAATGTTGTATTGTACAGCTTCCCCCTTTTTTTCATGTAACTGATTTTCTTTAATAGCATGTGGTTGAAGAGCTTCTTGTTGGATAATTTCTTTACCAGTTTGTATATAATTTAAAATAAATTCTCTAGTTTCCATTACAACCATATCCCAATCAATTTTATCATTTTTTGTTACTGATATATAATTGTTTGCGATAAAAACATTATCAATAAATGGGAAATTTAATAATGCGGATGCAATAGGTGCTCCTTTTACAGGTGCGCTGGATGAAAAATCTAAAGGTGCTCCAGGGTTAATTATTTTATTGGTTACAAATTTCATAACATCCGGATTGGGTGTCATTTCTGCATAAACTGTTACAGGAATACTTCTAGCACTCATAATTATTTATAATTTAGTTTGTAGCAAATTTAGTTATAAAAAATCATTTTAATTGAAATGCTTTTTTATAATATTGATTAATGTATAAGTATTACTGATGTGATTGTATTAATCATAAAAAAAGCTGTTCGTTATGAACAGCTTTTGTTTATTTTTTTGAGCAAGTATTAATGCCAAATGGGGAATACAACGGACAAAAACTTACAAAACTAGTTAGTACAAAAATACCTGCTAAAACTAATAAAATTATTCCAAATGTTCCCTCTACGGTATTGGTGAAATATAAAATTGCTATTAAAATTGCTATTACAAAACGGATAATTTTATCCATAGTTCCCATATTTTTTTTCATTACTTTAAATTTTATATTTAACAAAGTTATTTGTCACAAATCTAAAGTATGATTTTTAATTTTATAGTGATATTTATCACTTGAAATTATGATTTTTCTTTTAAAAATTAAACTGCAAATAGCTTTTTGGCGTTTTGAGTAGTTATTTGCGCTATTTCTTGTAAAGTTAAATTTTTAATTTCGGCAAGTTTTTGTGCGGTATTTACTAGATAGTTGGGTTCGTTTCTTTTTCCTCTGTGTGGAACCGGACTCAAATAAGGCGCATCGGTTTCTAGTACCAATAATTCGTTTGGAATTTCTGGAATTACTTTTGGCAAATTACTGTTTTTGTATGTAACAACACCACCAATTCCAAAATAAAAATTTGGATAGCTTAAAATTTTATCGCGCTCGGTTTCTCCACCTGTAAAACAATGGAAAACTCCGCGTAATTTCTCGTTAATTTCTTGGTCTATGATTTCGAATATTTCGTTAAACGATTCTCTAGCATGAATTACAATGGGTAAATTCACTTTTTTTGCCCATCTAATTTGATCCACAAAAGCATCTTGTTGAATTTGTAATGTGCTTTTATCCCAATATAAATCAATTCCTATTTCTCCAATGGCAACATATTTTTGAGCATCAAAATCAATCATCATTTTGTTTAACAATTCACTATAATTTTCTTGTACATAACACGGATGTATACCCAACATCATTTTAATTTGGCTAGGATATTTGTTGTGCAACTCCAACATTAAAGGCCAACTTTCGGCATCTACATTGGGTATTAAAACTTGCTCTATGCAATTATTTTTACAATTTAAAAGAATATTGTCTAAATCATTTTCAAATTCGGTTTGATATAAATGTGCGTGTGTATCAATAAATTGCATAAATTATTTTTTAATCCAAAAATCGTATAAATCCGTGTTGTTTTGTTTTTCCAATTTAATTATAGGGAAATATTGTTTGCCATCGCTTTGTAATTGTATTTTAATGGAACTTAAACCATCTAAATATTCCAATTCAATAGTATCTCCTGAAAAATAATTAGTCCATTCGTTTACATCGTTTGTACATGGTAGTTTATTAACCGATTTTATTTCGGCACCAAAAAATAAACCTGCATTTTCGGCAGGGGATTGCAAAGCTAAACTTTGTACTTTATTACTATTGTTATCTACCAAACACCCAAATTGATTTGCTAAATGATTGGGATTGTTTTGAAAAGTACAATTTATACCAACTTTATGTAAATATTCGGTAATTAAAGGCGAATAATCCATCGGAATGGAAAGATAAGGAGCTATTTTTTTTGTCCATTGATTTCCCGAAAATTTATCTGCAACACAATTGAAAATTTCATTGGTAATGCCTATATTTTTGACTGCGTAATCCAAATTTAACACTTTCATCATGGATAAAATATTGTTTTTTCCTTCACTGTATTCAATAATCGCGATATCCAAACACATCGCCAACAAAGCACCCTCGGTGTAAATGGAGGTTTTACGATTAGAAATACCTTTTTCGTAACCATCCAACCAAGTGTCTACAGAGGCATCTTTTACAGATAATGTAAATCTGCCATCGTTGTGGATATGCTTTTGGAAATTTACATTCATTAAACGTAAAAATTCGTTTTCGTCAACACATTTTCCTTGAACTAAAGCTAAATCCCCAACGTAAGTTGTAATTCCTTCGCATAGATATCCCATGTTGGAGTAATTCTCTTGGGAGTAATCATAAGGTAGTAAATCTGCCGAGCGAATGAATTTTACGTTCCAACTATGATAAATTTCGTGCGAGGATATACCCAACAAATTATTATACATTTTTTCTTGCATTAAAGCATAGCCAGGACCCAATGTAATAACTGTATTGTTTAAGTGTTCTACGCCATGATAAGCAGGGTAGGGTAAAGCAAAAATAATAAAGTGGTATTCCAGAGCTGGAAAATTACCCATTTGTTCCACTAAAACTTTTGTGAAACCATGAAAATCTTTTAAAATTTTATCCCAATTGGGTTTACATTCTCCTTGTATCCAAATATTAAACAAATAATTTTTAATGGTATAACTTTGTTTTTGTAACTGATTTGAAAATACAAACGGACTATCGGCTAACTCATGAAAATTTTCTGCTATGTATCCGTTTTGATACGGTTTTAATGGAACTATACTTTTTTTATTATCCTGATTTTGAATATATAAATAATGAGTTTCGTGTATTTTTGTGGGCACATACACCAAACAATTTACTGGATTTACATATAAAATATCTTCGTTTAAAAAACTAGAACCTGCATTAATAATTTTAGCATAATATTGATAGGTAATTGTGATTTTTTTAGTGTTAAAACAATTAATTTCCCAGCTATCTTTAGTTTTTTTACAAAATTCTAAAGTCCTATTTTTTTCATCTACTACTTTAAAATCACGTAAATTTTTAGCAAAATTTCCCAATTCGTAACGTCCAGGTCGCCATGCAGGTAATTGTACTAAAATTTTCTCCTCAAATATAGTATCTATTTCAATTTTAAAATTGATAAAGTGTGATTTGGACTGCGGTGTAGATAGGGTATAAATCATGTAATTATTTTTTTAAAATTTGTAAAATGGCTTTAGCTTTTAACCAACATTCTTCATATTCTTTTTCGGCATCTGCATAATGTGTAATAGCACTACCAACAGGAAAAGATAAATTTTTAAGTTTGGAGTTGTAAATAACCGAACGGATTACAACATTAAAATCGAAGCCTTTTTGTGCATTATCAACATAACCGATACTTCCAGAGTAAATTCCTCTACTAAAAGTTTCGAATATTTCTGCTAATTCCATTGCTCTTACTTTGGGTGCACCTGTCATACTCCCCATTGGAAAATTGGCTTTTAAAATGGTAAATAAATCATGCGTTGAACTTTCGCATTCTATGCTTGATATCATTTGGTGTACTGTAGGGAAAGAATATATACCAAACAGTTCTTTAATCTTTACGCTTCCCTTATTAGCTATTTTACTCAAATCGTTGCGTACTAAATCAACTATCATTACATTTTCTGATTGTTCTTTTGCGCTATTTTTTAAATCTATTTTGTTTTTATAATCAATATTTTCATCTTCATTTCGAGCACTTGTTCCTTTTATTGGTTGAGCTAAAATTTGGCGATTATTTTTGGATAAAAATCTTTCAGGACTAGCACTAATCACATACAAATCGTTTATTTTTACAAAAGCACAAAATGGGTTAGGGGAGATTTGTGTTAATTCTTGATAAAGTTTTTCTGGCTGAATCTCACAATTTTCGGCATAAAACTCCATACAATAATTCATTTCAAAAATGTCTCCTCTGCGTATATGTTTTTGAATTTCAAGAACGTTTTGAATGTATTCCTCTTTGCTTAAATTTTGTTGAATATCGGGAGTTTGAACATCTTTTGTAGCAGTAAAATTTGCCCTAAGTAGTTCTTCGATGTACTGCTTTTGTTGCATTGTGCAATCCCATGAAATATTTCCATGATAATCAATTTTTATCAGTATTTCTGGACGAATAAATGCTGCTAACGGACTATTGTGACGGTTGAAATTTTTGGAATTCAATTTCTCAAAAATATTTTTGATATCATACGATAAAAATCCCATCCAAAAATCTTGTTGTAGGGTTTCAAAAAAATCTTTGGGATTTTTGTTGTTATCATGCAAAAACACTTTTTCTTTAGCGCCTAAGCCAATGATTAGTTGGTAATTTTGAGAGTAATGCGTGGAGTGTAACAAAACAATATCTGCAAAATTTTGCGATAAAACAGGTAATTGTTTTACAAAATCTGCACTTTTGATACTCATTTTTTGCTTTTCACTCATAAGTGCACAAAATTCGTTATTCCCTTTGTAAAAACCAATATATATTATATAAAAAAGGCTAACCTTTTGGGTTAGCCTTTTAAAAAATATAAATTAAAATTATGCGTTTGCCGCAGCTTTTGCTTTAATTAAGTTTAATGCCGAACCAGCTACAAACCACTCGATTTGTTGAGCGTTGTATGTATGGTTGCAAACGATAGAATCTTTAGATCCATCTGCATGTGTTAATTGTAAAGTAATTGGTTTACCTGGAGCAAACTGAGTTAAATCCAATGTATCGATTGTATCGTTTTCTTGAATTTTATCATAATCTGCTGGATTAGCAAAAGTTAAACCTAACATACCTTGTTTTTTAAGGTTAGTTTCGTGGATACGAGCAAAAGATTTAACCAATACAATACGTACACCTAAATGACGAGGCTCCATAGCAGCGTGCTCTCTAGAAGAACCTTCACCATAGTTTTCGTCTCCAACTACTAAAGATGGAACTCCAGCTGCTTTGTAAGCTCTAGCAGTAGCAGGAACTGGTCCGTACTCGCCAGTTAACTGATTTTTAACTGTATCTGTTTTATCATTAAATGCATTTACAGCACCAATTAAACAGTTGTTAGAAATATTATCTAAATGTCCGCGGTATTTTAACCATGGACCCGCCATCGAAATATGGTCGGTTGTACACTTACCTTTAGCCTTAATCAATAATTTCATACCATTGATTTCTTTATTATCCCATGCTGGGAAAGGCTCTAACAATTGTAAACGATCAGATGTAGGTTTAACCACAACATTTACCTTGCTACCATCTTCAGCAGGAGCTTGGTATCCGTTGTCTTCAACAGCAAATCCTTTTGCTGGTAACTCGTCGCCAGTTGGTTCGTCCAATTTAACTTGTTTACCATCTTCAGTTAATAAAGTATCTGTTAAAGGATTAAAGTCTAATCTACCAGAAATTGCATAAGCTGCTACAATTTCAGGAGAAGCTACAAACGCGTGTGTATTTGGGTTACCATCAGCTCTTTTTGCGAAATTACGGTTGAAAGAATGAACGATAGTGTTTGTTTTATGATTTTCTGCGCCTTCACGTGCCCATTGTCCGATACAAGGACCACAAGCATTTGTAAATAATGTAGCATCTAAGTTTTCGAAAATACCTAATAAACCATCTCTATCAGCAGTATATCTTACTTGTTCCGAACCTGGATTGATACCAAATTGAGCTTTTTTCTTGATTTTTTTGTCGATAGCTTGTTGAGCAATTGAAGCTGCACGTGCTAAATCCTCGTATGATGAGTTCGTACATGAACCAATTAAACCCCACTCAACATCTAAAGGCCAACCGTTTTGTTTAGCCAATTCCCCAATTTTAGATACAGGAGTAGCTAAATCTGGAGTAAATGGTCCATTAATATGTGGCTCTAAAGTGTTTAAATCAATTTCAATTAATTGATCAAAGTATTGTTCAGGGTTTGCATAAACTTCAGGATCGGCAGTTAAATGTTCTTTAATTTTGTTTGCCTCATCTGCTACGTCGTTACGACCAGTAGAACGTAAGTAACGCTCCATAGATTCATCATAACCAAAAGTTGATGTTGTAGCACCAATTTCAGCACCCATATTACAAATTGTACCTTTACCAGTACAACTCATAGCAATAGCACCTTCACCAAAATATTCAACCACAGCACCAGTACCACCTTTTACAGTTAAAATACCAGCCACTTTTAAAATAACATCTTTAGGAGAAGTCCAACCATTTAATTTACCAGTTAATTTCACACCGATTAATTTAGGGAACTTTAACTCCCAAGCCATACCAGCCATAACATCTACTGCATCAGCACCACCAACACCTACAGCAATCATACCTAAACCACCAGCATTTA
>JBEEPA010000137.1:0-6670 GCA_041191385.1 Bacteroidota bacterium
TAATTGTGGGTTTTAATTGACAACAAAAGGATTATGCTGTAGCAATTAATTTCACGC
The DNA here is from genome assembly GCA_041191385.1 of Bacteroidota bacterium. GTDB lineage: Bacteria > Bacteroidota > Bacteroidia > Flavobacteriales_C > JBEEPA01. The sequence goes on from JBEEPA010000137.1 coordinate 58, forward strand.
AAAGAACGCAAAGTTTTAACGCAAAGAAACGCAAAAATTTGAAAATCAATTTATTATAACATTATTATAATTTATTTAATTTGAATTCAAGCAGAGTATCATTTCTTTTCAATTTCGCGAAGGTTTTCCATTTTTTTCAATTTTAAAAAGCCTTGAATATCTTCAAAGTGTTCTTTAACGCGTTTGTTACCAAACTCAAAAACTTTAGTTGCTAAGCCATCTAAAAAATCTCTATCGTGGGAAACTAAAATTAATGTTCCATCAAAATCCTTTAAAGCCTCTTTAATTATATCTTTGGTTTTAATATCCAAATGATTGGTAGGCTCATCTAAAATTAAAAAGTTTACAGGTTCCAACAACAATTTTATCATGGCCAATCGGGTTTTTTCGCCACCCGATAATACTTTAACTTTTTTGGTACTTACATCACCCCCAAACATAAACGCACCTAAAATATCTTTGATTTTTGAGCGAATATCCCCCACAGCAATTTGATCAATTGTTTCATAAATACTTAAGGATTCATCCAACAAAGAAGCTTGATTTTGAGCAAAATAACCAATTTTACAATTGTGACCAATTTCCAAACTTCCTTCAAAGTCTATTTCGCCTAATATAGCTTTAATCATTGTAGATTTACCCTCACCATTTTTACCTACAAATGCTACTTTTTGTCCACGTTCAACTACCAAATTAGCATCTTTAAACACCACATGATTGCCGTAACTTTTACATAAATCCTTTACAATTAAAGGATAATTTCCTGTTCGAGAAGCAGGAGGAAATTTTAAACGCAAAGCAGAGTTATCCACCTCATCCACTTGAACAATTTCTAACTTTTCCAACATTTTTACACGAGATTGTACTTGTAAAGTTTTGGAATATGTGCCTTTAAAACGTTCGATAAACTGAACATTTTCGGCAATAAATTTTTGTTGCTCGTCGTATTGTTTTTGTTGTTGTTCGCGGCGTTCTTTACGCAACTCCAAATATTGCGAGTAATTTACTTTATAATCGTAAATCCTTCCCATTGTAACTTCAATTGTACGATTGGTAATATTATCCACAAAAGCTTTATCGTGTGATATAACCATAACCGCTTTTGCCTGATTGATTAAAAAATCTTCTAACCATTGGATAGATTCAATATCCATATGATTAGTAGGCTCATCTAACAAAATTAAATCGGGCTTTTTTAATAAAATTTTAGCCAATTCAATTCGCATTCTCCAACCACCACTAAATTCGCTTGTATTTCTATCAAAATCAGTTGCTAAAAAACCCAAACCTTTTAATACCTTTTCTACTTCGGCTTCATAATTAATTTCCTCAATAGAATAATATTTCTCGCTCAATTCAGATACCTCCTCAATAATTTTTGCATATTCATCCGATTCATAATCTGTACGGGTTTCCAATTGATGATTTAACTCATCAATACGTGCTTTCATAGCAAAAATTTCGTTAAAAGCTTTAGCTGTTTCCTCCTTAACTGTACAATTATCTTCTGTTAAAAGGTGTTGAGGCAAATAGGCAATTATAGCATCTTTTGGAGCCGAAACCATACCTTTGCTAGGCTTATTAACACCTGCAATAATTTTTAACAAAGTAGATTTTCCTGCACCATTTTTGCCCATTAAGGCAATTTTATCATTTTCGTTAATTGCAAACGAAACATCACTAAACAAATTAATGTTTCCAAAAGAAACTCCTAAGCCATCAATTGTAATCATAAAATAAAATTTCAACAAACTTATATATTAAAATTGGTTGATGAATAATGGATGATAAATTTTAATTAATTTAGTTGAAAAATCTTTTGCAATATTGATATGATTAAAAAATTTATAGATTTTATACAAAATGATTTGTGGAAGTTGGAAACTGATGATTTACCAAAATCAAAATCATTTTGGATACAACAATTACGCATTTTTGTTTTAGCATCTCGAGGTTTCAACGAGGATAATATTTTATTGCGCGCATCTGGCTTAACTTTTTATACATTAATATCCATTGTACCAATTGTTGCAATGGCATTTGGAATTGCAAAAGGCTTTGGATTTGAAGCTTTATTAAATGAACAAATTACAAGTTATTTTGAAAATCAACCTCAAGTTAGCGAAATGTTGATTGGTTTTTCGAAATCATTTTTAAACAATGCCAAAGGTGGTGTTATTGCTGGTGTTGGTATTTTAGTTTTGTTTTGGTCGGTTATGAAAGTTTTAACCAATATAGAATTATCTTTTAATGCCATTTGGGGAATTAAAAAACAACGAAATTGGGTACGAAAATTTACCGAGTATATATCAATAATGATAGTTGCGCCAATTTTTATAATTTTATCTGGAGGTTTAACCGCATATATATCTAGTACGAGTGCGGCTTTGGAAGATAGTTTTTTATATCAAATCGGACCGTTTTTTACAATTTTATTAGAAATCATTCCTTTTATAATCATTGGATTATTATTTGCATTTATATATGTTGCTTTACCTAATACAAAAGTGCAATTTAAAAGTGCTTTAATAGCTGGAGCTATAGCAGGTACAAGCTTTCAGTTATTGGAATGGGTATATTTCACATTCCAAATAGGTGCGGTAAAATACAACGCAATTTACGGAAGTTTTGCTGCCTTTCCGTTGTTTTTAGTTTGGTTACAAAGTAGCTGGTTAATTGTATTATTTGGATGCGAGCTAGCATTTGCTAATCAAAATGTACAACAATATATTTATGAAAATGAGGTGAATACCATTAGTATTAAACACAACAAAAAAGTAACATTTTTAATTTTAATTTTAATCAACAAAAACTTTAATATTGGAGAAAAACCTTTAACAGCCAACGAAATTGCAGGGTATTTAAAACTACCTGTTCGTTTAGTTCAAAATGTTATTCAAAATTTACTAAAAAGTAATTTTATAATGGAAACATATACCAACGAGCTAAAAACTATTGGTTATAGTCCAGCAAAAGATTTGAGTGAATTAAAAATTTCGGATTTTATTATTCAGTTTGAAGAACAAGGAAGTGAAGAGGTTCCAATAAAAAATTGTGCAGAATGGAATTGGGTTGATAAAACTGTAGATGAATTTTTAGAAAATAATCATCAAAGCTCTAAAGATAAAAAAATGAGCGATATCATACATCAAATAAAATCTATTTAGGCATTGTATTTGTCTTTTTCCGATTTTAAATTGTTGTGTTATGTTAAAAACTTTATTTCTTTTAGGATTTGTTTTGATTTCCCAAATTTCATTTTCTCAAAAAATGGACACCATTGAGGTTGTTAGATTTAAAAACGGTAAAATTTCTACTATAAAACTAAGTAATCAGCGTGAAGGTGTTGCTAAAGCATTTAACCAAAAAGGTGAAACAATTTACGAAAGCGGTACACGCCGTTTTGCCGGTCACGCCAGTGTAGATTTCAAACATTATCCTAGTGGTGCTGTTAAACAAGCCAATTATTCATCGGCTCCAGATGGTGGAATACAGTGGTATAAAACCGAAACTTTTTTTGATGAAAATGGCAAAATAACTCATGTAAATGATTTAAGTAACGATAGATTAATGCGTCCTTCATATTTAACACCTACTACCAACCCAAATCCAGAAATTGAAAAAATCATTAAAGAGCAGGTTAAAGAAAAACAAAAAGAGGTTTCCATTTGTGCCGAAATTCATCAAAACAAAATCATTATAATTAACCACACCAAAAAAAAGTTAGTAATCGAAAAAACAATAGATAACGAAAAATGGATAATTCAATCGGGCGAATCCAAAGAAATTATGAATTATATTTCGGCTAATATTTCCCAGCAACCTCAAGCAGCACAAGAATTTAAATACAATGGAAAAAAAACCTGTGAAATAAAAGAAACAAAAGTGATAAATAAATTAGAAACTCATTATATCTACCACATATTTCATTCAAGTTTTAGTAAATAATTTTTCAATTAGCTTTAAATCGCAATAAAATTAAATTTCAATTCTAATATTTTTTGTAATTCTTTTCCTGTTTCAAATAAATCTTCATCTAATTCATCATAATTCCAATTTACTTCAATCTTAATCCCAAACTCTTGTAAAAGTTTAATTTTTTTAAAAATAGTAAAAATGAATTTTGCACTAGATGAATTAAAATATTCTATTTTAAAATTAAATTGTAAAACCTTACTGTTATAATTTTGTTGAGCAGCGTGTACTTTTAAATCATCTAACCAATCTAGTATAGGCTGAAAAAAAGTAAGCACATTTTCTGGACGGCATTCACCTTCAATTGTAAAAATTAAATTTTCTATATCAAAAAAAATTGTAGGAGATGTAAATGAACCTTTTATATCTAAATTTTCCATAAATTACTGATTTTGAGAAACTTTTATTTTTAATACAAAAAACAAATGTTGTGTATCTCCTTCCATGTCTTCAAATTTATAATCCAAAGGATTTCCACTTTTTAAAGCTATATCAATAATTCCCAAACCAGCACCTGTGGTATCTGTTGGCATATTACCATTTTGTAAAATATCATTATACCAAGCACGTAAACCTGCTTTATCTAAACTGTTTATTTTTTGTAATCTAGCTTCTAATCCCTCTCTGTCACTTTTTTCAATTTTATTTCCTGTAGCTAAATAATGGTGTTCTTCATCTTTTCCAATTACAAAAATGGCAGGATATTTTTCATCATTGGATTTTAAGGCATGTCTGGTTACATTTTCCAAACTTTCAATCATTATATTATACACCTTTTTTAAAACACCTCGTTCATCTACATTCTTTTTTGCCATTAACAATAAAACATTTATTAACTCGGGTGTAAATCCACCTGTGAAACATAAATGTACATTTTCTTGCTCCATAGATTGATGAATATGGTATGCAAAATCCGATGCGTTTGAATTCGTCATGTTTATGATTTGAATGTTTTTTATAAAATTAACAAATTACCCGTAAAAGTAAAGGCATTTTTCTATTTTAACATCTAAAAACATTTTTCTTTAAACTTTTTGCAAATTTTATTTCAAATTAGTTCGGTAAAATTTAGAGTTTTTTTATCTTTAGGCTTTCGACAAAAAAAACACTTAAAATATAATTTTTCATGGAAGAATTTGCAGAGATAAAAGTAGAGGGTAAAACAGTTAAATTACCTGTAATTACTGGGACAGAAAATGAAAAAGCAATTGATATTGCTAAATTAAGATCCGAAACAGGTTATATTACCTTGGATTATGGTTACAAAAATACCGGAGCAACACAAAGTTCTATCACTTATTTAGATGGTGAAAATGGTATTTTAAGATACAGAGGATATTCTATCGAAGAATTAGCAGAAAAATCTAACTTTTTAGAAGTTGCATATTTATTAATATATGGTGCTTTACCAACAGCTAGTGAATTATCTAATTTCGAAAAATCTTTAGCTGCTGATATTAATGTGGACGAAAGAGTTAAAAATTTATTAGCGGCTTTCCCTGCAAAAGCTCATCCAATGGCTGTTTTATCTGCTGCAATTGGTGCTTTATCTACTTTCGAGGTAGATTCTCAAAATCCTAATAGATCTAAAGAGGAGGTTTTAAAAACTATTATTAGTTTAACTGCTAAAATGCCTACATTATCTGCTTGGGCTTATAAAAACTTTAATGGAGAGGCTTGTGTAAATCCAAAAGCTGGTTTAGGTTATATCGAAAACTTCATTTACATGATGTTTGGTAAAGATGCTGATCCTGTGATTGTTGATGCTATAAATAAATTATTGATTTTACATGCTGATCACGAGCAAAACTGTTCTACAAGTACTGTTAGAATCGTAGGTTCTTCAAACGCAAACTTATTCTCTTCTATATCTGCAGGTGTTTCGGCTTTATGGGGTCCTTTACACGGCGGTGCTAACCAGGCAGTTATCGAAATGTTAGAGGCAATTAGAGATAGTGGTACTCCTTTAAGTGTTTGGATTGATAAAGCTAAAGATAAAAATGATCCTTTTAGATTAATGGGCTTTGGTCACCGTGTTTATAAAAGTTTCGATCCTCGAGCTACTATCATTAAAAAAGCGGCGGATGATGTATTAGAAAAACTAGGTATCCAAGACCCTTTAATTGATATTGCAAAACAATTGGAGCAAGTTGCATTAAGCGACGAGTATTTTAAAGCGCGTAACTTATATCCTAACGTAGATTTTTACTCGGGTATTATTTACAAAGCTTTAGGAATCCCAACCGAAATGTTTACAGTAATGTTTGCGCTAGGTCGTTTGCCAGGTTGGATTGCTCAGTGGAAAGAAATGACAGAAAACAAAGAGCCAATTGGTCGTCCACGACAAGTTTACACAGGAGCAAACAACCGCCCTTATGTAGCTATAAGCAACAGATAATCAAAAATATAATCAATAATAAAACCACCTCAAAAGGGTGGTTTTTTTGATTTTATAAATTACAATAAAATCTAATTTCAAAAATCATTTCAAAAGTTTTTTTTAATAAACTATAATTATAACCCACATTATTCATAAACTTGAAATTAAGGTGTAATTTTTCTTCATCTTTTTTTGCTTTTGGATAAAATGGTGATTTTTGTGGTTTGATATGATTTTTTAAACGTTCAAGCTGTTTTT
>JBEEPA010000138.1:0-3783 GCA_041191385.1 Bacteroidota bacterium
TAAATTATGCGTGGAATACTGGTGCAAGCACTCAAAAAATTAAAGTTACTGAAACAGGAATGTATAGTGTTACCGTAACAGATGAAATAGGTTGTTTTGTTACAGATAATATTTTTATAACTAAGGAAATTATAGAGGATCCTTATCCAGATAAAGATGTTGTTTTTTGTTTGGGAACGAATGTAACATTAAAACCATCATTTATTAATAATTATAAAATTTACTGGGAAAACGATAAAAACAATTCGGAAATAATTGTTGATCAAACTGGTGTTTATCAAAGTTATGTTGAAACTGCTTATTGTAAAGATACTTTTGCTATTCATGTTTTAAAAGTAGACACTCCAATGGCTATAATTACAGATATTAATGGTAGAGATTTTTATTGTTTTGATATTGAATCTACAAGCTTAAGCATAAAATCCGAAGAAAATGATTTGATATTTAATTGGGATGATTTCGGTAGAAGTGAATTGGTAGAAATAACAAAGCCAGGTACATATAGAGTTTCTGTTTCAAACGAGCATTGTTCATCAAGATTTGAAAAAGAAATTATAGAATATTGTACAGGTATACTGTTTATTCCTAACGCATTTTCTCCGGGTAAAAAAGACAATATAAACGATGTTTTTAAACCAGTTGTTAATAACAGAATCAATGATTATGAATTAAGAGTTTATAACCGTTGGGGTGAAATGATTTTTAAAACTAATGATGTAAATGAGGGTTGGGATGGAACAATTAACGGAAAACCATGTCAGATTGACGTATATGTTTATCATATTGATTATTCCTATAACTCCGAGTTTGGCGGGAAATACGATAAAAAGAATGTTGGAACAGTTACATTGTTAAGATAGATTTGAAAAAATTGAAATTTGGTTATAATCTAAATAAATGTTATAGCTAAACTTAGTTTATTCCTAGTAAATTTCAAAAAATCAGAATTAAATTAAACTTAATTTAAAAGTAACTTGTTTGTGTTTAAAATGTTCTAACCAATTTAAAACAATACATATGAAATTACAAATTACATTAGTGGCTACTTTATTAAGTTTAAATATTATAGCTAAAGAATTTTTTGGAAAAGCAAGCTTAGGGGAGTTTAATGTTGAGGTGACTTTAAATGATGAAACAAATAAAGCTAAAATTGAAATTACCGGTCCATCCTCCTCTTGGTTTGGAGTTGGTTTTGGAAGTAAGAGAATGAATAATACTTACACTATTTTTGCGAATGAAAATACAGGGGGAAGTGTTTCGGAAAGAATTTTAATTGGTAACAGTTATGGTAATGCTTTAAATAGTAGTGTTACATCTAGTTTTGAAAATTTAGGTTTAACGACAAAGTATATTATTGAAAGACCATTAGTAGCAACAAATGGAGGGTATTCATTTACAGCTCAAGCAGGTAGTATAGATATTATTTTAGCTGTAGGGCCAAATCAAACTCCGGGAACTTATCATGGATTAACCAGAGCAGGAACATCAATAAATCTTATTGAGCTAAATCCTACATCAACTAAAGATATGGCGCCTAAAAATTTCATGAAAGTATATCCAAATCCTACAAATTCTATTTTAAATATTGAATGTTCGGAAATTTCAGACAATGCAATCCTTAAAATTATGTCCGTAGATGGAAAAATAATTAAAGAAGTTACTGTTGAAAATGTTAAAAATCATGTTCTTGATGTTTCTTTTTTAACTAATGGAACTTACTTGTTAATGGTTCAAAATTCTAAGTGGAATAGCTATTTTACATTTATAAAGGAGTAAAATTAACATTTTATAAACCCTGAATGAATTTTTAATTTGTTCAGTTTTTTTTATTTTTATGAAGTTAAAAATCAATATATTCATAATATTTTTTATAATATTCTCTTCAGAGTATTATGCACAAATTATTGGGCCCAATAATGGTTCGTTAATGGATATTTGGGATTTTTCTGCTCAAAGTGGATTTAATCGAAAATTTACTGTTTTAAAATCTATAAAGCTAAAAACTGTCGATGTATTTCCTACCAATTGGAACGATGGGTGCCAGGGTGATGGTTCTACCAAAAATACTACTATTGATTTGTATAAAAATGGTTTGCCTTTTTCAAGTAAAGATGTACAAGTTAAATGTGGTAAATTGGCTTCTGTTGATTTAAATTTTGATTTAAATGTGGGGAATTATGAGCTTAGGATTAGAAATATTAAACAAGGAAGTTTTAAAGTTAGTTCTGATGCTGACGAAAAAAGTATTGCAGGAGTAATTAGTTTAACCGATAATAGAATTAGTGGAGTAAATAATACCTATTCTGGAGTTTTTTTTAATTGGGATATAGAGGTTAAAATTGTAAAAGTTGTACCATTACCAGATACCATTAAAATTTGTAAAGGAGAAAAATTTAATTTAGAATTTAGTGCTGCTAATTCCGAAATTTGGACTGGAACTGAAGCCTTTAATATTTTAAACGACAGTACTGTTCAATTTGCTCCAACTAAATCAACCGTTTATTATTTTGAAAGTCCAAGTATTTTACCTGCAGGAGAAAACAGTGTGGTAAATGGTGATTTTGAAAAAGGGAATACTGGTTTTACTACCGAATATCGATTTAATCAAAATATTAACACACCAGGTGATTATATGATTGGATCTAAAGGAGACAACGCATACGTAAATACGGTAGATCGAACTTTAAAAACTAACGCAGGAAAAATGTTGGTGGCAGATGGTGCAGATGCAATTTATAATACAATAAATAATTATAGTATGTCTGTATGGTGTCAAACTATAAAAGTGTATCCTAACACCAATTATCAAGCAGAGTTTTGGGCTACTCAAGCATCTAATTCTACACAGTTCCCGTCATTTTTGCACATGGAGATAAATGGCATTGATGTTGGAAATTGGTTAACACCTCCAAGTTCCGGAAATTGGGGTGCTGATAACGGAGTTTGGAACTCTGGATTAAATACAAGTGCAGAGATGTGTATTAAAAATGGTGTTTCTAATTCTACTGGTAATAATTTTTTATTAGATGATATATCTTTAATCGCGACAGAACCTATATTGGCTTATGCTAAAACAGATTCAGTAGTTGTAATTTTATGTGATTCTACGGTATCTTCTTATAAACCAGAAGCTGGAATAGGTGATTTTAAAACACATGAATACAATTTAAATTGTGGCGGAGATTATTATGCATGTATAGATTTAAAAGCAAAGGGAGCAAAAAAATATACTTGGAGTAGTCCTTCCGGAGATATGCAAGCCATTACCAAATTAAACGACTCTACTTATCAATTTTGCAGAATAAATGGTGGGTTAAATATTTTCACTCCTCTTCAATATCAAATAATAATGGAATCTGAGAATGGTTTAGAAAAGGATACTATACAGTTAAAAATTAATCGAAATAAATGTTCTGAAATGGGTGGAGGTGTTTCAACTCTTGGTAATATGGAAAAAACTTTGCCTTGTGGAACAGATACTGTTAGTTTACATGCTAAAGGGGGAAAAATGTATGTTTGGTCTAGTCCTTCTGGAAATATGAATTTACTTACTAAAAAAAATGATTCTCTATATGTATTTACTAAACCTAATAATTCTATTGGTAATTATACCTATCAGGTGGTTTCTATTTGGAAAAATCCTTTTTGTCAATTTGAGTGTAAGTTTGAACAAATAGATACCTTTTTGTTAAAAGTAAATACATTAGATTGTACCTGTATAGATACCGATAAAGACGGAGTATGTGATGAAGATGATTTAGATGATGATAATGATGGGATTTT
>JBEEPA010000139.1:0-2938 GCA_041191385.1 Bacteroidota bacterium
ATTAATTTCATTTTCGGATTTTATTATTAATTTCATTTTCGGATTTTATTATTAATTTCATTTTCGGATTTTATTATTAATTTCATTTTCGGATTTTATTATTAAAATCATTTTCCAAAAAAATATTAATTTCTGCAGATGGTTTTTCTTTTACACTCCTCTTTATATTAAAAAAAATTATACATTTTTGAGTTTTCTTTTTATTCTCAGCTCCAAATTGCTCTCACCGTGTCCTTCGTACTTGACGGCTGAGAATTCGTAAACACTTTTAGTGTCCCATCGGGATTTCGCTGCTCCTGCGGTTGTCGAGGCATTACCACAGATACTTTTTTTTATTTAAAGGATAACAACTATTTATTTTTTTAAATTTTTATACAATATATAAATTATAAAATATTAATAATTCACTAATACTATATACTTTTTATTTTGTTCACTTTTTGGAATTTTTATAAAAAAAAGATTGTGCTATGAATACGCATCTAAATGTTTTTAATTTTTTTTGGGATACCAATCTTTTGGTAAATCCCATATAGCACGATACAACTCAAGTGAACTTGTCGGTTGGGATTGAGCTCCCGAATTCATACTCTGTTGCGATTGTGGTTGTCTTGGCATTGCTAGACTTATTCTTAATTGAATTTAAATTAATAATATATTTTTTTTTTCAATTTTTATTTTTTTTCAGTTCTGACACCCTTGTATTTATTCTCTGATGATGATAATATATGACCAGTTTCTGTATCACGTTTGTACCACATTTTGGTTTTCTCGTTATAAAATTGACTTCTATCTTTTACACTTCCTTGTCTATAACCTTCTGAAGTATTTATAGCCATTATATATACTTTTTTAATTTTATATTTATATTTCAATTTTTTATTTTTACAAAAAATTATATCAATGTACCAGTACTCAGAATCAAACTGAGGATACAGGGTTATGAGCCCTGCGTGTTATCACTACACTATACTGGAGCCCCTTAGGGATACTATAATTTTAATCATTATGTCTCAATATATTTTTTTTTTCAACTTTTTTTACATATATAAAAGGCTTTTTACACTTCAATATTAAAATTTCCTTTTTAATTTAGATATATTGTATTAAAAAAATAAGCATTATTTATCATCTTTGGCTATGTAAAGAGCCAAAACTTAGTGTTGGCTTTGGGGATACACCTGGCGCGGGCCGAGGTGTACTGTCAATCTTAACCGTGCATTTCCTTCCACTTGAATTAAAAACAAATTTGATCCACTGTTGTGCGTTGCTATACGTCTTCCCCTCATATTCAATAAATTGATCTGATTTCTTCACTCCTGTTTTAAACGTCATACCTATAGCTTTCGCTTTTGCATAGCTTCCATGGTCGTATTGATACGACACTGTTCCAAGATGTTTCTCAACGGGTGCTGCCTGTGCCATGACCTTAATCGTTATGAATTGGTCTCTCTAATATTATTTTATTTCAATTTTTTATTTTTTAATAAAATACTAAATATTTCTGTAACTATATCTATACCTGATTTATATCCTATACTTTTTTGTAATAATAAAATTGTTAAATATAATTTTATACTATTTAAATATCCTATTTTTATACCTATAAAAGCACCATAAACTACACATATATCATCTATTACTGAATTTAATAAAGTATCTTCTGGTAATTTATACCCTGATTTTTTATTTATATTTATTAAAAATTCACTATTTTCAAAAAATTCAAATATTCTGCTTATTATAAAAACTATACTTAATTTTTTAACAAATAGTGATAATAATATACCTGTTGACAAATGTACGATTGAATATTGATCGAATGCATGTTGACTATAATGTTTATTACTAAAAGGAAATAATTTTTGTAATAAAGTTGGACACAGTGGACATAATTTATTTTTATACATATTATATAATATATAATTATAAAAATAATTAATATTGACTGGTAATATACATTTACATTATATTTTTATAAAAATTTTATAAATTCATCATATAAATTACTTCATCTGATACCCTTTTACAAGTTTCATTCGCAAGCTCTAATAAGAAATGTGTTTTCCTTTCATGAACAAATACATGTTTTGGTTTACAATTAAAAATTGCAACTTTATATACTACATTTCCCTCTATCCTAAATATAAACGCTGTTACCTGCTCCGTATCTTTAACTACTTTATTTAATACAAATGTTGTTGTTTGTCCTATTTCTTTTAGATTTACTTGGGTTGCTAATTTTGCTACTACTACTTCACCTAAAAAATCAAAATTTTTTGCTACCTCATCTGCAAAACTTACTTTCGTCTCATCCATCATTGATATCATCCCTTTTAATCTTTGTCTTGTCAAATAATTTTCTGCTATTGCCATGTAACCTAATTGTACAAACACATTCCCCATGCCTTGAATTGGAAGGTTTTTTGATAAATATTCTGATAATTGTTTTGCTATCCACAAATGAACTTCAAACTCTATCACATCTAATATCGCTTTTTGTCCATCTATTTCGGACCATTGTCCTGATAATACGTTGTAAATTAGTGTTCTATGCTTAAATGCACGAACTATTCCTCCTGCTATATATTTCACATCACTTGGTGCTAAATCTATTCTCAATGTTCCTGGTGATAGTGCTTCTTGTTTTGCTAATGCATTTGGAATATTCATTTCCTTTCCTTGTATTGTTGGCATTGACTGCATCGAATTTGATGGATTTATACTTTGTATTGATGTTGGCATTCCCATATTTTGTGCTACTGATACTACAGGAACTGATGGTACTGATGGTATTGCTGATGCCATTGGCGATGCCATTGGCGATGCCATTGGTAATCTCACTCCTTCTTGAGGCAACGTCGCCGTAACTACTGATGTTAGTAACAATAATACAATTAATTTCATTGGATCCTCCTTAATTTACCCAGGATGGAAT
>JBEEPA010000140.1:0-5592 GCA_041191385.1 Bacteroidota bacterium
TCAACAAGTTTCGCCAAAATTAACTCAACATTCCAACAATATTTTACTAAATCAACTATTATTTGATAAGGTAAAACAAGTATATGATAGCAAACCCAACTTAGGTATTGAGGAACAAAAATTATTAGAGAAAACCTACAAAAGTTTTGTGCGCAATGGAGCTTTATTATCGGATGATAAAAAGGAAGAATTACGAACTATCAATATTACATTAAGTTCTAAAACCTTAAGTTTTGGGGAAAATACTTTGGCAGAAAACAATAATTTTGAATTACTTGTAGAGGATGAAAAGGATTTGCTTGGAGTTCCTGAAAATGTTTTGTATCAAACCAAAGAATTAGCGGAATCAAAAAACTTAAAAGGTTATTTATTAACACTGGATTACCCTATTTATATTCCGATTATTACCTATGCTCAAAATAGGGATTTGCGCAAAAAAATGTATATAGCTTTTAACTCTAAAGCCAATCAAAATAATTCAAATGACAATAAAAAATTAATTATTGAAATTGTACAATTACGGGATAAAAAGGCAAAACTACTTGGATATGCAAATTATGCAGAGTATGTTTTGGAGGAACGTATGGCTAAATCGCCTAAAAATGTATTTGATTTTTTAAGCGAATTAAAGAACAAATCTATAGCTTTTGCTCAAAAGGAAAAAAAAGAATTGGAGGAGTATGCAAGTAAATTAGATGGCTTACAAGGTTTAGAAAGATGGGATACTGCTTATTACGCCGAAAAGTTAAAGATTGAATCCATTAATTTGGATGAGCAATTACTTAAACCTTATTTTAAATTAGAAAATGTAATTGAGGGTGTTTTTACTTTAGCAAAAGATTTATTTCAATTACAATTTAAGCAACGTTCTGATATTCCTGTTTATCATCCTGATGTTTTAACTTACGAAATATTAGATAAAAATAATAATTTGTTGGCTGTGTTTTATGCCGATTTTTTTCCAAGAAAAGGAAAAAGACAAGGAGCCTGGATGACTAATTTTAAAACACAAAACGCTAAAAACCGTCCGCATGTTGCTAATGTTTGTAATTTTACCAAGCCTACTAAAAACGAACCTTCTTTATTAACCTTTAACGAGGTAACAACGCTTTTTCATGAATTTGGGCATGCTTTACACTCTATTTTATCTCAGGTAAAATACAAAAGTTTAGCAGGAACAAATGTTTTATGGGATTTTGTAGAATTACCTTCGCAGTTACTCGAAAATTGGTGTTACGAAAAATTATCTTTACAAAAATTTGCTTTTCATTACGAAACCAATGAGGTAATCCCAGATGATTTGGTGGAACGAATTAAAAAAAGCATGCAATTTAGAAGTGCTTCCGCGAATTTACGTCAGGTTGGATTGGCTACTTTAGATTTAAAATGGCATACTACTGCGATAAGCGATGATACAGATGTTGTAGAATTTGAAAGAAAAGCCTTACAAGAAACAGATTTGTACGCTGCGGTAGAAAATTGTATTATTTCTACGCAATTCGGACATATATTCCAAGGCGGTTATGCGGCTGGATATTACAGCTACAAATGGGCAGAAATTTTAGAAGCTGATGTTTTTGAAAGTTTTGAAGAGGCTGGAGTTTTAAATTTTGAACTAGCAGAAAAATTAGTATCAGAAATATTATCGAAAGGTGGAACACAAAACCCCGAAACCTTATTTATTAATTTCAAAGGCCGCGCTCCAAAACCAGATGCATTATTAAAAAAAATGGGCTTGGTGTAATATAAAATTTATTTTGTTGATCATCACTCCAGCTTAATATACCAGCTAAATCTGTTGTATCACAAAACCAAAGGGCTTTGCTCTTTATTAATCTCAAACTTCGCCTCAAGGCTAGGATTTATTAGTGTGCTATAGCACGATTTTTTTATATTGCTACAGCTTTTTTTTATATCAAACCTCAAAAATCAAACAAGGAGTTGTGTTATTTAAGAAAAATTTCGGTTTATTTGAGGTGCTTTTTGTACGAAGAGCTTAAATCCTTTCCCTAGGGAAAGGTGCCCTTAGGGCGGAAAGGGGTGAGTAATGTTTTATAATTTATGCCAATTAAAAAAAACGATATTATTCACCACTCCGGCTTAATATACCAGCTAAATCTGTTGTATCACAAAACCAAAGGGCTTTGCTCTTTCTTAATCTCAAACCTCGCCTCAAGTTGAGGAGTTATAGGTGTGCTATAGTACGATTTTTTTATATTGCTACCGCAATTTTAAAATAGGATAATTTAAAGCTGCATGGATATAACTTACCACTCTAGATAATTGATTATTTTTTGATAAACGGAATCTGGTAAAACATTTTGAAGGTCGGTTACAGATTTGATTTCTCCAGTACTTCTTTTGTTTATAATAAGTTTAGCAAAATAGTTATTTAAATAGGGATGTTTAGCTAAACTTTGATAATCTGATATCGCTATCGAAATTTTTTGGAAATTTGATGTATAAATTTTTAATTGAGGTTTTATATTTTCTAAAACCTCTGGTTTAATTCCATAAACTTCATTTAACTGTTCTACCGAGTAAAAACCACCAATTTTATCGCGATATTTAACAATACGTTTGGCTAAAGTTTCGCCAATTCCCTTTAATTCTATTAGCTCTTCCTCTGTTGCTGTATTAATATCTATAGTTTTAATTTCTATATATGTATTATTCTTAAACCAATCTAACTCATTATCTTTTATTTCAAAAATCTTTTCTAACTGAGTCCAATTTGTAAATCCACCAATTTTATCTCTAAAATTAATGATTCTTTGCGCTTTTTTGGTGTCGAAATTTTGCGTTTCTAAATCGTTTAAACTTATGGAATTGATGTTGGTTTTTTGAGATAAATTGCGCAATATAATTGTATTAGCGCCATTATTTTTGGGGTATGTTGGATATGATTTTTTACCCTTGGAATACTTTTTTGAATGTTGTTTATCCCAAGGTTTTTTAGAGTAAGTATTGGCTTGTAATTGTGCTTCGGGTTTTAAATCCACTGAAAAATAAACTATTTTAAAAACAATTAAAATAGCCAACAGTGCACTAAATAGCACAATACTTTTAATTTCTAATTTAGTAAGTTTAAAATAAGTGGAAAACAAAATTTAAATTTTAAAAATCAAATTTATATAAAATAAATAAAAAATTAAAAAAATTTTTTATTTTTTATATTAAACAATTATACCTAAATATATATTCCCCACTCCTGCTTCGCCAACTCGCTATAAGGCAAGGAGTTAGCGGTGTGCTGTAGCACGTTTTTTTATATTGTTATTACAATATTTAAAATAGATTAACTGTTATTTTTAAATGGATAGTACGTAACAGTTCGCCATTAATTGCAAGGATTCAATTTATTTTTTCAAAATCTCCTCTTGCCATTTCGCTAAAACATCTTTAATTACTAAATTTGATGTAGGCATATTTTTTAATACTATCTCTTTTTTAGCATCTACAATACCCTCCCATACTTTTTTATCCTTATCCCAAATTTCGATTTGAGTATTACCTGATACTGCAATTTGTACTTTTAACCCGTTAATTAAAGCACGAACTTGGTGGACATTGATGTTTAAATCAGTATTTAAATACTGTTTTTCATGATAATTAATATATGCCACAGCACTGGTAAATGCTGCATTGTAATAAATACAATATTCGCTGGATATATAATTATTGATATCATCCTCAAATTTCCCACAAGCTTCTTCGGGTCCGCCCGCTAAACCACCACTTAATTGGTATTGATATAAAGAAGCATCGCGTTTATCTTTAACTACATTATAAATATCCCAAGCATTTTTAGTTGCTCCTAAAGCTGGTGCGTGGTGCGGAAATTGTGGGAAACCACCTCCTAAAACATTATAACCAATTAAAAACGAAAAATTTTGTGGAGCATGTTCCGAAATTTCGTTGTGTGAACCCAATATAAAATCGATATTTCTTTTAGCCAAACTATACGAAGCACTATCTCCAGTTGCTTTGTGGTATAAAGCACTAATAAATGCTGCATTTCCTGCATCACGCAAACTTCCCCATTTGGATATATGTGTATAGCCACAAGATTCCATTTTATAATTTTTTACGCGCCATTTTACGTTTGATAAAAAATCGTTTCGATTGGTTTGTAAGTATAAATCGTAATATAATAAATGTGCTACATTACCATAACCAAAATCGCCCCATTTATTGGCTTTTTTTGCCCATGAAATAGCCTCGTCTAAATATTTTTGTTCCTTTGTTGCGCGATGTAATAATGCTGCCCCCATCCCTAACTCATCGTTACAATCCGACCATTGGCCACCTAACCATTCGTAAAAACCATCCTCTGCTCTAGCATCCGCAGTTTTAACTGGATTAATACAAGCAATAGCATAGTATTTTTTTGCTACCTCAACACACTTTAGTGCATAATCGGGATTAAATTTTTCGTAACAAATTGCCATCAAAGCCAAAGCTGCAGCAGCATTTCCTAAGGCGTTAGATTTTCCTTCGGTAGTAAAATAAACCGTTCTATTATTGGTTTCATTGTAAATTTTTAATTGAGCCTGTGTTGTTGGCTCTAAAAAATGGTCATGATCTCTTCCATCGCCAATTTGCCAAAAAACTGTATCGCCTGCTAAACATTTAATTAAATAATCGGTTTCAATTTTTACTTCATCTAAAACATCTGGAATTCCGTTGCTTGGCGCACGAGAAAAATCAGCACTGTATAAATCTGGATATACCTCAGGAAATTGAAAATAACCATACAAATACATTAATGCTGTATAAGGTCCTGTTAAATGAAACTTGATATAATCGCCGCAATCGTGCCAACCGCCAGATAAATCTTTACCAAAACTTTGTCCGTCGTTTACAAAAGCACCTTGAGATTGCATATTTTGAATCCAAGATTTTGTATTTCCGCTACGTTGTGCGCCTAAAAAACGAGTAGATAAATGTTGTGCATAAGGATAATTGTGCTGCCCAACAATGGAATAACTTAAGGTTAAAAGCAAAAAGGTAATTTTATACATAGGTATTTTTTTATAATAACTAAGATATAAAATTACCTTTATAAAACTAAGCGTTTTTTAGTTGAATTTATAAAACAAACCAACTTCGGCAGTTAAAGTAAAAATATTAGTGCTAGCCGATCTTATGTAATAAGCATAACCTCCCGAAAAATTTAATGAAGTTGATTTGCTTAATTCTTGATCAATACCAAAACCAGCTCCTGTAACAAAGCGATAGTTCTCTTCCCATCTTTCAATACCTGTTTCGTTAAAATAATTATAAATTTTTTCAGAAATATATGCAGCACTATGTCCTAAATAGCCAAAAAATTTAGTTCCATTGTTTTCTCTAATATCATAAGCATAACGCAATCCTAAATTCATAAAATTTAAATCATTAGTTGCAATAGGTAAAAATGAAGTTTGAAAACTGTGTTTGTAGCTTTGGTAACGATAAGACAATCCTAAACCTGTAGAAAAACCTGCATTAAAACCTAAGGCATGATATTTTTGTTTGGTTTCCTTTTCGGAAGTTTCTTTTTCGGAAGTTTCGATATCTTGTGCTTTAACGGATAAAAATGTTAAGGAA
>JBEEPA010000141.1:0-4834 GCA_041191385.1 Bacteroidota bacterium
CCCAACTCAATCATATCCACACCACTATCTTGTAAAGCTTTTAAAATGGGAAGGGTATCGTTTAATTTTGGAAAACCCGCAACAGTATAAATGGACAATATTTTTTTATCCGATTGTAAAACCTCTAACATAACAATAATTTAAAATTGTTACAAATTTAAGATTACAAATTTGAAATCCACCAAAAAAAACAGATTTATTTAAATAACATAAACGCCGAACGTTTACAATTGGAACGAGCAAGATAACCCAAATCAAAATTAATTTCGGTATTCAACATCAACATAAACATCGTAGTTTTTTGATATTCGGTATGGGTAATATTTACTTCGTTTTGTAGGATTGGGAAATGATCCACAGAGTTTAAACCGCCATCTTTTCCTATGATATCACTTAAACCAACGTGTAAACGAACTCCAAATAATAAATATAAATTTTTGTTACCTAAAAAATAGGATCCCATTCCTACAACTGCACCATAATTTGTGGGATTAAATTGATTTTTAACAGATTGCGAAACGCTAAATTCTTCCATATTTGCTTTTGAAATAAAATTTACTTGAGGACCAAGTTCAAAATAATTTCCACTTTCATTGTTAAATCTAAATAGCAACGGTAGAGAAAAATATGAAAATGTGTAATTTCTTTCCCAAATATTACTTTCGTTACTAAGGTCGTACAATTGGCTCCCTTTTGAGAACAAAAAATCTAATGTAACTTGGTATTTCATGTTAAAGTTATAGCCAATTTTAGCACCAAAATTGTGGGTATAAGATAACAAATTAACCACTTTATTGTTTTCCCAAATGTTTGGATTGTATAATTGATTGATACCAAAATGAGCTTTTACACCCACATCAATCCAACTTTGTGCAATTGTTTTGTAGGAAAAATTAAATATTAAGAGGCAAAAAAATAAAAATCTCATATCTTTGGAAAACTTTGGTGATTTTAATTTAAGATTGCCAAAAATAGGAAATTAAGTTTTAGTAATCAACTGTTTAATTAAAAATAAAATTATGGGTTTATTAGAAGGTAAAGTTGCCATTATTACTGGTGCTTCCAGAGGAATTGGAAGGGCTATTGCACAACGTTATGCACAAGAAGGAGCAAAAGTTGCTTTTACGTATTTGAGTTCGGAGGAAAAAGCCAGAGCTTTAGAAAATGAATTAGGAAATGGTGCTAAAGGTTTTAAAAGTAATGCGGCAGATTATAAAGCTGCAGAACAATTGGTGGCAGATGTTGTTGCACATTATGGTACAGTAGATATTGTTGTTAATAATGCGGGTATTACACGTGATAATTTATTAATGAGAATGACTGAAGAGCAGTTTGATGAAGTGATTGGTACCAATTTAAAATCAGTTTTTAATTTAACAAAATCGGTTTTACGTACGATGTTAAAAGCTAAATCAGGAAGTATTATAAATGTAGGTTCTGTTGTTGGTGTAAATGGTAATGCTGGTCAGGCAAATTATGCTGCATCTAAAGCTGGTATTTACGGTTTTACAAAATCTGTTGCCAAGGAATTAGGATCACGCAACATTAGAAGCAATGCAATTGCACCAGGATTTATTGCTACCGAAATGACAGAAGTTTTAGATGAAAAAGTTGTTGCAGAATGGGTTAAAAATATTCCATTACAACGTGCCGGACAACCGGAAGATGTTGCTAATTTATGTGTTTTCTTAGGTTCTGATCAATCTTCTTACATCACCGGACAAGTGATAAACATTTGTGGAGGTATGGTAATGTAAAATAAATTAAAGGGTTGATATTTAGTTAACCCTTTTTAATACAGTTTAAATGTTTACTCAAAATCATTTTTTATGGCTATTACCTTTACTGCTTTTGGCAGGTTTTATAAGCTATTTACTGTATTTTTATAAAAATAAATCACTTACTCCTAAAGTTAAAATAGTACTTTTTTGCTTAAAGTTTTCATATTTATCGCTGATAGCTTTTTTGTTACTACATCCTTTTTTTATATTACACAAATCAACCGAATATCCTTCGAGAGTGATTTTAGCTGTAGATGTATCTAAATCAATTCCTTTAAAATCAGATACAAATTTAATTAAGCAAAAAATCAAGGATTTTTCTTCGTATGATTGGAAAAATTTACAGCAGGAAATCGTCTATTTTGGCGAAAATACAACGGATACTTTTAAGGGCTATGATCAATCGTTTACCAATATCCAACAATTGGTGCAACATATTCAACAATCTTATCCAGCATATTCTGTTCCTCACATAGTTTTAATGAGTGATGGAATTGTGAATAGCGGTAACGAATTAAAATATATCCAATCGGATGAAAATAAAATACATACAATTTTACTAGGCGATAGTAATTTGTATCCTCAAATAAAAATCAATGCAATTTTTCACAACAAAACTGCTTATCTAAATAATGAATTTACAGTAGGTTACGAAATAAATTTTCAGAAATTTAAAGGTGAAAATATGGTGTTTAAATGGTATTTTTCGGATACTATACAACACCAAAAAAAAGCAGAAATTCGATTGGATAAACAACTTATTTCGGGCGATTTAGTCTTAAAAGCTACAAAAAGTGGTTTGCAAAAAATTACTTTAGAAATTGTAAATCATAAAGGTAAATTACTTCAAAAACAAGAGAGTTTTATAAAGATTTTAGATAATAAAAAAAATATTCTTTTAGCATACAATATTCCGCACCCAGACGTGGCAGCTATTCAAAGTGCATTGGAGAATTTTAAGGATTATTCGGTAAAAATTTGTGCTACAGAAGGTTTAAAAATGAGTGAATTGATTAAGCAAAATTTACTTATTTTTGTAGGTTTACCCAATACCGAAACTTGGAAAATGATAGAAACATCTAAAACCAATTTACTCTTATTTCCAACACAAGCATCTAATATAAATACACAAAATACTTTTATTAATATCCAGTCTAATACTAAAAAATTCGATGAAGTTTTTGTGTCAAATGCCAACCAAAGTTATTTAAAATTAGATATTTCAAGCATAGCAAAATTACCGCCTGTATATAGGTTAAATGCTAATTACAATTTAAAAGGAGATAAAATTACAGTTTGGAATTGTAAATATGGAAATGTGGAAACCGATAAACCTTTATTGCAATTTTCTACATTCAATCAACAAAAAATAGGTGTGTTTTGGGCTAGTGGAATTTGGAGATGGAACTTAACTGCTGATGAGGAACAAAAAAAAGTTTTTCAATCTTGGATTAATCAATTAACAGCTTATTTAACAGTTGACAAGCAAAATGAGCGTTTACAAGTACAGCACAAAGATTGGTATTATGAAAATGAAAAAATCATGTTTCATGCTTGGCTGTATTTTAAAAATTTAGAGCTAAATACTGAGGCGGAGTTGGAATTAAAAATTCAAAATAAAAAAATAAAAAATACATATAAAGTGTATTTTCAGCAAAATAAATATACTGCACCTATACAAAATTTAAGTGCTGGGGAATATACTTATCAGTTGCAAAGTAATTATCCAAAGGATACTTTAGTGTTAAAAGGAAAATTTGTGGTAAGTGAGCAAAATATCGAGTTTATGGATACGCAGGCTAAGTGGAAAGATTTACAATTTTTAAGTGCGAAAACTTTTGGGAAAAGTATTATGCCTAATAAATTATCTGAACTTTTAAATGAGATTAATCAGAGTGAATATCCAATAATTGAAAGTACAGTAGAGAAAAAAATTAGTATTTTAGATTATTATATATTATTTTTTATCATCTTAATTTTATGGGTAGCCGAATGGTTAATTCGCAAATATTATATAAGCATTTAATTTTTTTTAATATGTATAAACCAAAATTAGTTGTTTTAAGTGGTGCAGGAATTAGTGCAGAAAGCGGAATTAATACTTTTAGAGAGGCGGATGGTTTGTGGGAAAATCACCGAATTGAAGATGTGGCTTCAAGGGACGCGTGGTTTAAAAATATAGAATTGGTAAATCGATTTTACAACGAGCGTCGCAAACAATTGTTGGAAGTTGAGCCTAATGCGGGGCATTATAATTTAGTAAAATTAGAAGAAAAGTTTGATGTTACAATTGTTACGCAAAATGTGGATGATTTACACGAAAGGGCGGGCTCATCTAATATTGTTCATTTGCATGGCGAGTTAAAAAAAGTGCGCAGTATAATCGACGAAAATGAAGTAGTAGAATTAGAGGGTTGGAAATTAACGCCTCAGCATATTTGTAGCAAAGGTAAACCCATGCGCCCGCATATTGTTTGGTTTGGAGAAATGGTGCCTATGATTACTATTGCAGAAAAAATTTGTGCGCAAGCGGATATTTTAGTGGTAATTGGTACCAGTTTAAATGTGTATCCTGCGGCTAATTTAATATATCATGTACCTCAAAATTGCGAGTTGTTTTTAATCGATCCAAATGCAAACGAATTTTCGTTTAATTTCCCTATTCAAACCTTTGCGTGCACAGCATCGGAGGGTACTCAAAAACTATTGGATATTTTAATGCGTAAGGAATTTTAAATTTAACGATGCAAAAGGTTTTATTAATATACACGGGTGGTACAATAGGGATGATACAAAATCCTGAGGGGTTTTTAGAGCCTGCTAATCAAAATTCGATAGTACAATATTTACCCGATTTATCCATTGATGTTGATTTTATTTCGGTTTCTAAAATTCAGGATTCGGCGGATATTCATTATCCTGATTGGTTGGAGTTGTGTGTGTTAATCGAAAAAAATTACGATTTATATAACGGAATGGTGATTTTGCACGGAACGGATACTATGACTTACACGGCAAGTGCCCTAAGTTTTATGTTGCAAAATTTACAAAAA
>JBEEPA010000142.1:0-10049 GCA_041191385.1 Bacteroidota bacterium
ACTTCTAACAATTCCTCAATACTGGTTTGTTCGGTTAATTCCAATTCGCCTTCCAACTCCAAAAATTCACTCACTTGTTCTAAAAATTCTAATTTAGTCATTGTATATATATTATAATTTAATAATAGTGCTTGCCCAAGATAATCCAACGCCAAAGCCCGACAAAAGTACATAATCGTTGGGTTTTACCAAAACATTATCCATACTTTGCTTTAAAGCAATTGGAATTGTGTTGGAAACCGTGTTGCCAGTAAGTGTTACCTCGTTGTGAAATTTTTCTTCGGGCACATCAATTTTTTTACGCAATTGGTTTAACATGTATTTGTTGGCTTGGTGTAATATAAAATACTGAATATCTGATTTTTGCATCTTATTTTTTTGCAAACATTCCTCAATCGAATTCGGGATACAATCCAAGGTAAATTCATACACCTTTGGACCATCCATATAAAATAAATCTTCTGGATGAGTAGATGAGCAAAAATTTTGCGCCCCAGCACCCCCTTTAACAATTAAACTTTGTGCGCCTTCGCCATTGGTTCCAAAGGTAAAATCTAAAATATTTTTAGCACCTTCCGCATCAATTAAAGTAGCTGTTGCCGCATCGCCAAAAATGGCACGATTGGTAATATCGTTTTTGTGGATATGTTTAGTGTAGGTTTCGGAAGTAACCAACAAAACTTTTAGCGCTGTTTTACTTAACAAAAGCGATTTTGCTAAAGCCAAACCATATACATAGCCCGAACATCCTAAGTTGTAATCCAAAGCGCCACAGCTGGTTTTTAGGCCAATTTTATTTTGTAAAATACAAGCTGTAGTGGGTAAAAAATATTCGGGACTTTGTGTGCAGTAAATTAAAAAATCGATACTATTTCTATCTTCATTTTTCAGCACCTTTTCACAAGCTCCAACGGCTAAATCCAAAGCAGTTTCGTTAGGAGAACATACATATCTTTGTTCAATACCAATTTTTTTGGATAATCTCTCCATATTGTAATCGGGTTGTATGGCAGATAATTCGCTGTTGTATAATATGGTAGAAGGAAAATTTATTTCGATTTTAAACATCACACAGATTTTTTGGCTAAAACTAAAAAAAAATCTCAGCTTAGAGATTTATTCAAAATTAGTATAAATTTAAAATAATATTGCGCTTTTTAACGGATGAAATGATTATAAGTTTTATTTAGTGAAAAAAAATAGATAAATTTAGCAGGCAATTTTAAAAATTGGCAAAATCAAATTTATAATTCTATTGTAATGAATGTAATTTTAGTTGATACAGATTGGAGTACTTTTTTACCTTTAACCTATACTCGTCCTGTGAGTAAATTGCCTTTAGGTGCATTTACTATAGCCGAAAAATGGGAGAAATACTTTGGTTTAAATGTAAGTTATTTAACACAAAGTTATTTAAAGGATAAATTTCCAACTGTTTTTGCTGATATTAATATATATATCAATTCATCTGTTATTCCAAATAGTAAAGTTGCAGAAGAAATAAAAGGCTTAAGTCCGGGTAAAGGAATTGATTTCCAAGGTTCGTGGATTGCTTTTTGTGGCTCAAGTTTGGATGAAAAAGATAGTGTAGATTTTTCGGAAGCTTTATCCAAAACAACATTTTTACGTCATTGGTGGAATTTGTTTTACCATGCCGAAACGTATATAAAATCCGATTTTGAAGATTTTTTCAAAGGTTATCCAAAAGAAGTATCGGACACTAATTTAATTATTGGTGATCCATTGGGTTTAAAAGTTCATCCTACAGCAGTGGTGGAAGGAGCAATTTTAAATACGATTAACGGACCAATTATTATTGAAGAAGGAGCAGAGGTGATGGAGGGCTCGGTTTTACGTGGACCAATTGTGGTAAAACCTAAAGCAGTTATAAAAATGGGTGCTAAAATTTATGGCGCTACTGTAATTGGCGAAGGTTGTAAAGTAGGAGGGGAAATTAAAAACAGTGTTTTTATGAGTTATTCCAACAAAGCGCATGATGGTTACATTGGAAATGCAGTGGTAGGTGCTTGGGTAAATATGGGTGCAGGAACTTCATTAAGTAATATGAAAAATACTTTAGGTCCTATAAAAGTTTGGAGTATTGCTAAGGAAGAATATACACCTACACACAAACAATTTTTAGGCGGTTGCATAGGCGATTATTCAAAATTTGGCATTCAAACCAAATTAACAACTGGAAGTGTTGTGGGAATTTTTGCTAATGTTTTGGAAGAAGGTTTTCCTCCTAAATATATTCCTAATTTTTACTGGTCTAATTCCAAATGGTATGGAACCGAAAAAATGGAAGAAATGAATGAACGTATGCATTTATTAACCGATAGGCCGGTATCGGAGCATGATGCGGAGATTTTTAGACATTTATATAGAGAGTTAAATATTTTAGCGTAGTTAATAATTTAATTTGTTTAATGCTATTTATCGCATTACATTTGCATCATGGATAACAATTTTATAGTTTCGGCACGTAAATATCGCCCCACTCGATTTGTGGATGTGGTTGGACAGAAATCTATAACTTCTACTTTAAAAAATGCTATTTTAAATAAGCAAGTTGCACAAGCATTTTTGTTTTGCGGACCGCGTGGAGTAGGAAAAACCACTTGTGCTAGGATTTTAGCTAAAACTTTAAATTGTTTGGATTTAACTCCCGAGGGGGAAGCTTGTGGTAAATGTACCAATTGTGTTTCCTTTGCAGAGGGTAATTCTTTAAATGTTTTTGAATTGGATGCGGCATCTAACAATACCGTAGATGATATCCGTAACTTAATTAACCAAGTACGTATTGCACCAACTTTAGGAACTAAAAAAGTATATATTATAGATGAGGTACACATGTTGTCTCAATCTGCATTTAATGCCTTTTTGAAAACTTTAGAGGAGCCTCCTAAACACGCTATTTTTATTTTAGCTACAACCGAAAAACATAAAATTTTACCAACTATATTATCTCGTTGTCAGATTTTTAACTTCAATAGAATTGCTGTTGATTATATGGCTAATCATTTGGCATCTATTGCCCAAAGCGAAAATCTTACAGCTGAAAACGATGCCTTGCATTTAATTGCTATGAAGGCCGATGGTGGTTTACGCGATGCATTGTCGATTTTTGACCAAATGGTGAGTTTTGAGCAAGGTAAGGTAACTTACGATGGGGTGCTTAAAAATTTAAATATTTTAGATTACGATTATTATTTTAAAATAAGCGATTATATTTTAGAGAAAAACATCAATAAAGTTTTACTTACTTTAGGCGATGTAATGAACAATGGTTTTGATGAACACCAATTTATGATGGGCTTAGCGGCGCATTTTAGAGATGTTTTGGTAGCAAAAGATGCCTCTACCGTTCAGCTGTTAGAAGTGGGTGAAAATATCAAAAACAAATATCTAGAACAATCGCAAAAGTTTGAGCAACAGTTTTTATTAGATGCTTTAGAGGTTTGTAGCAATTACGATGTAGATTACAAAGCCAGTAAAAATAAACGTTTGTTAACAGAAATAGCTTTGATGCGTTTGTGCTCGGAAAATTTATCCGACAGTAAAAAAAAAAGCATAACTACATAGCTTTACCCGAACCCTTAAAGTGGAAACAAGGTACTAACAGTCCTCAGATTCAGGAAAATAAAACACCTATACGCGATAGAATTCATCCAGAAAACGCTGCACAAACTATTGTAAAAATCGAAAGAAATGATTCTGTTATTGAAAATACAGGAACTGTTTCGATTAAAAAAATGTTGGAAAAAGCTACAGATGAAGATGCTGTAGACCCTAATAATTTACCAAAAAACGAATTTACCGAGGAGGATATGTTAAAAGCATGGCACAATTTCGCTTACCATATTAAATCCAAAGATGAAGAATTTTTTTCCACCTTAAGTAATCCAGCACCAATTTTAAAAGCAAATGGACTTATTGAAAAATTAGTATATAATAAAATTCAGGCTAGTGATATTTTAAAAAACAAAACTCAAATTTTAGATTTTATCAAAGCTAAACTTAAAAATTATTTTATTGATTTAGATGTAGTTGTAGATGAAACTATTGAGGTAAAAGCGGTTTTATCCCCGCGGGAAAAATTAGATAAGTTATTAAAAGAAAAGCCAGTGTTTGCGCTTTTAAAAGAAAAATTGAAATTAGATTTATAAAAATGGAACATCAGGATAATTATAATAACGAGTTAATTTACGGAATTCATCCGGTATTAGAGGCTTTAGAAGCTGGTAAAACTCTAGATAAAATATTTATTTTAAATACTTTGCAAACTCCCCAAAGTAAAATTATTACTACCTATGCTAGAGATAAAAAAATATCTTTAAACCGTGTTCCATTAGCTAAATTGCAAAAAATGACACGCCAAAATCATCAAGGTGTGGTTGCTTTTATGGCGCCAATTGATTTTTTAGATTTAGAAACCGAGTTGCGTAAAATGGAAATTAAAGGAATTGTACCTTTTATTTTGGTTTTAGATAGAATATCGGATGTACGTAACTTTGGAGCAATTATACGTACTGCCGAATGTGCAGGGGTGAATTTTGTGGTAATTCCTAAAAAAGGCGGAGCACATGTGAATTCCGAATCTACTAAAACCAGTGCAGGAGCTTTATTTAATATACCTATTTGTAAAGTGGCTGGTGTGGATAATGCTATGGATGTTTTAAAAGAAAAGGGTGTTAAATTGGTGGCTTGTACCGAAAAAAATTCTGAAAATTATACAGAGTTTGATTACACACAACCTGTTGCAATTGTGATGGGCTCTGAGGAATCGGGTATTGCTTGGTCCAATATTAAAAAATGCGATTTTAAAGCCGGTATTCCTTTGTTGGGAAAAACAGAGTCTTTAAATGTATCGGTAGCTGCCGGAATTTTAATGTATGAAGTGGTAAAACAAAGAGGAGTGTAAATGAATCGAATTTTTTTTATAGTATTTACTATATTTTTATCCTCCCCAATATGGGCATGTGATTGTGCTGATTTGGAGAAAATTGATGTGCATGTAGTATCTAAGTACAACGCCATTGCTCGTATTAAAGTTGATAAGTTGGGCGATTGTAAAGATGGTAAGTTGATGGTGTTTTTTGATGTGTTGGATTTATATAAAGGCACTATCGAAAAACAAGATTGGTTGTGGGCAGATTGTTCAACGCAATGTTCGTTTAATATTGAAGGGAGTGAGGAATGGATTGTTTATCTTAAAAAAAACAATGCACAAGAATTGTTGTTAAACTTTTGTAGTCATTCTCGCAAGTTAATCCCTGAGGATTTAGAGGATTATCATACCGAATTGGTAGGTTTAAGTTATGCCGATGAAAAGCAATTTTTAGAAAACAATTTTGATGTAAATGCTTATTATTCGGAAGGGATAAAACCGCGTTCTTATAAAAAAATATCTTTACAAACCACTGTTTTATTGGTTGCTGTTGGTTTAGTAACTATGTTGCTTGCTTTATGGATAAGCAAACGTTTTTTTAAAAATAAGTAGGTAATATTAACTTAACACTAGAGCTAAATTCATAACGAAAACTTAACTATCATTTAATTTTTCATTTTCATTGAGGGTATAAATTTGCATCACATTAAAATTTAAAACTTAATTAAAAATGAAAAAGAAAATTTTATCAATTTCGATGCTAGCCTTAATCGGTTTAGGATTAACAGTAAGTTCAACTTCATGTTCTGAAAAAGAAGGTTGTACTAACCCACAAGCTAAAAATTATGATGCTGAAGCAGAAAAAGACAATGGTACTTGTGATTTAAGCGGTAACCAATTAAATGGTAACGTTTGGACAATTAATGAAGATATCAAAAAAGGACAAGATACTGTAAGATGGACTAAGGATAAAATCTACATTTTAAATAAAAGAATCGTTGTTGAGGATGGAGCAATATTAAAAATTGAGGCAGGTACAATTATTAAAGGTCAAGTTGGTACTGGAGCTAATGCAACAGCTTTGTTAATTGCTAGAGGGGGTAAAATATTCGCAGAGGGTACTGCTCAAGATCCAATTATTTTTACTTCAACTGCGGATGTAATTAAAGCAGGTGAAGTTGCGTCTCCAAATTTAAATCCTTCAACTGAAGGTTTATGGGGTGGTTTAATCGTATTAGGTAGAGCTCCAATTTCTGCCGATGCAGCTTCAAAACAAATTGAAGGTATTCCTGCTTCTGATTTAAGAGGTTTATATGGTGGTGATGTTGAGGATGATAACTCTGGTGTTTTAAAATTTATTTCAATTCGTCATGGTGGTGCTAATATTGGTGCAAATAATGAAATTAACGGTTTAACTTTAGGTGGTGTTGGTTCTGGTACTGTTGTTGAAAATATTGAAGTTGTTGCAAATCAGGATGATGGTATCGAGTTTTTTGGAGGTACAGTAAATGCTAAAAATTTATTAGTATGGAATTCTGGTGATGATGCAATTGATACTGATCAAGCTTGGAGTGGTACTATCGATAACTTTATCGTTATTTGTGGAGCAACTACAGATCATGGTTTAGAAATTGATGGTCCAGAAGGTTCTTTATTAAGATCTCATACAGTTAAAAACGGTTCTATTAAAGGACATCCATCAGCTGAAATGGCTGATTTTAGAGATGGTGCTAGAGCAGCAATTCAAAATTTATATTTCTTTAATTTCCCAGATCCTACAACTAGTGGCGGTGAAGGTGATTTTGCATTAAGTGGACAAACTGGAGATAAAGCAACATATGCTAATGGTTTTTTAACATTTAGTAAATTGGAAGCTACTTTAGCTACAGGTTTAACTGCTGATAAAGCATTTTTAAATACTACAGACAAGTATGTTTCTTTAGTTACTTTAAAAAACAATACTGTAGGTGCTGATAAAGCTGCGTTCGCTTCTTGGACTTGGGCTGATGCTGCTGGTCAGTTAGCTGATTTTAAATAACAAATTGGTATTTTTAATAAAAGGGTGTCCAAAAATCGGACACCCTTTTTTTTTGAACTTTACCAAATGTAAATATTTACTTAATATTAAAGTAACATTAAGAAACGATTTTTGCATCCTTAAATTAAAAACAAAAGTTAAAATCGAAAAGATTAAACCCAATGAAAACAAAAATTATTTTATTTTTAGTATTATCCATTTCTTTTATTAACTCTTTTGCCCAAAATGGAACTATTAGAGGAACTATTTTAGATGGGGAGAACAATGATCCTGTGTTTGGTGTAACGGTTACCATTGAAAAAAATAATACCACAGATCCTAATTTAGCTACTGTTGTAACTGGGACAATGAGTGATTTAGATGGTAAATTTACCGTAATGGTTCCTCCTGGGGTGTATAACATTCGTTTCCGAAACATGTCTTATCAAAACTTATTGATTGAGAATGTAGATATTAAAGCAAAAGGTGTTCAGGTTTTTGATGAAATACGTTTAAAAAGTTCAACAACTAAATTAGAAGAAATTGTAATTTCTGTAAGTAAAATTCAAAACACAGAGGAATCTGTTTTACAAGATAAAAAAAATTCAACCAATTTAAAGGATGGTATTTCTGCTGCGGCATTTAAAAAAGTAGGGGATTCAGATGCTGCATCATCTATGAAAAGAGTTACAGGGGTATCTGTACAAGATGGTAAATATGTGTATGTACGTGGTTTAGGAGATAGATATAATAAAACTATATTAAATGGAATGGATATTCCAGGTTTAGATCCTGATAAAAACTCCTTACAAATGGATATTTTCCCAACAAGTTTAATAGATAACATTACAGTTCATAAATCTTTTTCGGCAGAATTACCTGCTGATTTTTCGGGTGGATTAATAGATATCAGCACAAAAGAATTTCCTGATAAAAGAGAAAGAAATTTATCTTTAAGTACGGCTTACAACCCAATGTTTCACTTTAATGATAAGTATTTAACATATAAAGGTGGTTCAACTGATTTTTTAGGTTTTGATGATGGAACTAGAGCAAATCCAGCATCGGGAAATATACCTAATTTAGGAAATACAATTTCTAATGATGTGCAAGCAAATAGATTTGAGCAAATTTTAAAAGATTTTAATCCTACAATGGCTGCTATGCAACAACGAAGTTTAATGGATTTTTCTGTTGGTGCAACTTATGGAAACCAAAAAACAAAAGAAAAATACTCTATAGGTTATACTTTTGGGGCAGATTATAAAAACAATACAGCATTCTACAATGAAGTATTATATTCTAGATATGGTATGTTATCAAATCCATCAACAAAACAATTGGAATTAAGAGAATTACAAACTGGTAGTTTTGGTGAAAATATTGTTTTATTAAGTACTTTTGGCGGTTTATCTTTAAAAACTAAAGCGTCGAAATATAGTTTAAAAGCATTGCATTTACAAAATGGAGAATCTCAAGCTGGTATTTTTGAATATATGAGCGACGATCAAGGTGCTACTTTTAATGCTTTTCAACACAACTTACAGTATTCTCAAAAACAGTTAACTAATGTTTTATTAAATGGAAAACATAATTTCGAAGAAAAAAAATTAGAGGTTGAATGGAAAATTTCTCCTACTATTTCATCAATGAATGACCCTGATATTAGAATGACTAGATACCAATACAAAGGTAATGGTTATGATATTGGTGCAGAATCTGGTTTCCCAACAAGAATTTGGAGAGAAATGCAAGAGTATAATTTAAGTGGTGTATTACATTTTACTCAAAAACTACAAATTAAAGAAAGAGATGCTAAGTTTAAATATGGTGGTGCTTATACATACAAAGAAAGGGATTTTAATATCCAATTATATAATATCAACTTAAATAATACACTAAATCGATCAGGTTTATTAACGGGGGATCCAAATGAGTTGTTTTCAGCTAATAATTTGTGGACAACTAATGACAGACCAGGTTTTAGCCCTAATATTAATAGTTTACAAACTATATATAGCCAAGATTTTTCTCCTTTAAATACCAATCAATTTAATGCTAATAATACATACATTGCAGGATATACCAGTATTGAAATGGAGTATTTTAAAAATTTAAAATCTGTAATTGGCTTACGTGTTGAAAAATTTACTCAGAGATATACAGGAAGAGATCAAAATGGCTCTAATATTTTAAATAATACTAAAGTGTTAGATGATTTTGATTTGTTTCCAACAGTTAATTTAGTATATGCTGTAAATGACACCCAAAATATTCGTTTGTCTTATTCTAAAACCATTGCTCGTCCGTCTTTTAAAGAATTATCTTTTGCTGAAATTATTGATCCATTAACGGGAAGAAGTTTTTCGGGTGGATTACATAAAGATAAAGATGGTGATATAGTGTATTGGGATGGTAAATTAGTAAGTTCTGATATTCATAATTTAGATGCAAGATGGGAGTTGTTTCAAAATAAAGGACAAATTTTATCAGTTAGTTCATTTTACAAAAGATTCTTAAATCCAATTGAAATGGTTCAATATGCTCAAACTGCAAATGCTTTCCAACCTCGTAATGTAGGTAATGGTGATTTGTTAGGAATTGAATTGGAGCTAAGAAAAAACTTATCGTTTCTATCTCCTTCACTAGAAAAAATATTCTTTAATGCCAATTATACTTTATCACAATCCAGAATTGAAATGAGTAAAACGGAAAGAGATAGTAGAGTTGATAATAAAAGAGAGGGGCAGGAAATTGGTAAATACCGCGATATGGCTGGTCAGTCTCCTTATTTAATTAACGTTGGATTAAGTTATGATGGTGCTGAGAAAGGTTTTTTACGTAAATTACAATTTGGTTTATATTACAATGTTCAAGGTCCTACTTTAACTTTTGTAGGTATGGTGGATCGTCCAGATGTTTATACTGTTCCTTTTCATAGTTTAAACTTTAACGGAACTAAAGTTTTTGGTAAAAATGATAACATGTCGTTGGGTTTAAGAATGTCTAACTTATTGTTGGATAAAAAAGAATTGGTTTATAATTCATTTGGCTCAAAAGATGAGTTATTTACAAGAATTTCTATTGGGATGTTAACAAGATTAGCATTTAGCATGAAGTTTTAAAAATTTTTTAAATTTT
>JBEEPA010000143.1:0-11617 GCA_041191385.1 Bacteroidota bacterium
AAGAATTATTTGATTTTTAATTTGGGTGTCCCAGCGCGGAAGTCAGGAAAACTTAATACATATATTTCTTCATATTTTTTTCTTTGTTAAAAAAATCAACAAAATTGCTTATAAAAACCCTTTGTTAATAAAAAAATAGTAGTGTGCAGAATTACAAAATATTATCTTATTAATTTTAAGCGACTTTGAAAAAATATGGCAGAATATACCGAAGATAATATCCGATCCCTCGATTGGAAAGAACACATTAGATTACGTCCGGGGATGTACATTGGTAAATTGGGCGATGGAACCAATGCCGATGATGGAATTTACATTTTATTAAAAGAGGTTATCGATAATAGTATCGACGAGTTTGTAATGGGGAACGGAAAAACCATCGAGGTTAAAATTAAAGATAACAAAGTAACCGTTAGGGATTTTGGTAGAGGTGTGCCCTTGGGGAAAGTTATTGATTGTGTAAGTAAAATTAATACAGGGGGAAAATACGATTCGCGTGCTTTTAAAAAATCGGTAGGTTTAAATGGTGTAGGTACAAAAGCAGTAAATGCATTGTCTAGTTTTTTCGAAATCTCATCTTGCAGAGAAGATAAAGAAAAAACTGCTATTTTTTCGGCTGGTAATCTAACTGAAGACTTGCCAATAATTGATTCTACAAAGCGCAAGGGAACTAAAATATCTTTTATACCCGACGATACCATTTTTAAAAATTTTAAGTTCCGTAACCAACACGTGGAGGCGATGTTGTGGAACTATGTGTATTTAAATCCAGGTTTAACTATTTATTTTAACGGCGAAAAATTTTATTCGGATAATGGTTTAAAAGATTTATTACAATCTAACTTATCTGCCGAAGAAATTTATCCAATCATACATTTAAAAGGCGAGGATATAGAGGTTGCTTTAACACATGCAAAAAAATACGGTGAGGAATACTATTCCTTTGTAAACGGACAACATACTACCCAAGGAGGAACACATCAAGGTGCTTTTAGAGAGGCAATTGTAAAAACTATTCGCGAGTTTTTTGGGAAAAGTTATGAAGCTGTGGATGTGCGCCAAAGTATTGTAGCTGCGATTAGTGTTAAGGTAATCGAACCAGTTTTTGAATCGCAAACTAAAACCAAATTGGGTTCCAACGAGATTGAGCCTGATGGTAAAAGTATGAAAGCTTTTGTTACCGATTTTTTAAAGGAACATTTAGATAATTACTTACATAAAAATCCGGAAACTGCCGAAAAAATGCAACGCCGTATCCAAATGGCGGAAAAGGAAAGGAAAGAATTATCAGGGATTAGAAAATTGGTGAAGGACCGACAAAAAAAATCGAGTGTCCATAATAAAAAATTACGTGATTGTAGGTCGCATAGAGACTCTAAAAACGAATATGCTCATAAAACTATGTTGTTTATCACCGAGGGAGATTCGGCAAGTGGATCTATAACCAAAGCTCGAGATGTAAACACGCAAGCGGTATTTTCTTTAAAAGGTAAACCCTTAAACTGTTATGGTTTAACAAAAAAAATAGTTTATGAAAATGAGGAGTTTAATCTTTTACAAGCTGCTTTAAATATTGAAGAAAGTATTGATGATTTAAGATACGAACAAATTGTGATTGCTACTGATGCCGATGTGGATGGTATGCATATCCGATTGTTATTGATTACGTTTTTCTTGCAATTTTTCCCCGAACTTATTCAACAACGCCATCTTTTTATTTTACAAACACCTTTATTTAGGGTGCGAAACAAAAAGGAAACAAGATATTGTTACACCGATGAGGAACGTAAAAATGCAATTTTAGAGCTGGGTAAAAAGCCAGAAATTACACGATTTAAAGGTTTGGGAGAAATTTCACCAGATGAATTTAAAGGTTTTATTGCCGAAGATAAAATTAGATTGGAACCTGTAATTTTAGGTAAAAACACCAAAATTGATGAAATGTTGGAGTTTTATATGGGTAAAAATACCACTGATCGTCAAAATTTTATTATAGATAATTTAAGAATTGAAGAAGATTTAAGTAAGATTGTTGCAGAAGTGGATAAAATTGATTTGAATTAGAAAAATGTTATGATAGACGAAAATTTAAACGAGGAAAATCCCGAAAATGAGCAAGAAGGTGAGGCGATGGATGCAGAATTGGAGGATGATGGAAATGATGGTGGTGGTGCAGATGTAATACAGATTTCTGGATTTTACCAAGATTGGTTTTTAGATTATGCCTCTTATGTAATTTTGGAGCGCGCTGTACCGCATGTAAACGATGGTTTAAAACCTGTACAACGCCGTATTTTACACTCTATGCGCGAAATGGAGGATGGTAGATACAATAAGGTGGCAAATATTGTAGGTAACACCATGAAATATCACCCTCATGGAGATGCTTCAATAACGGATGCTTTGGTGAATATTGGTCAGAAGGATTTGCTGATTGATATGCAAGGTAACTGGGGAAATACTTTAACAGGCGACCGTGCTGCAGCAGCAAGGTATATTGAGGCGCGATTAACTAAGTTTGCTTTAGAGGTAGTTTTTAATCCTAAAACTACGGTTTGGAGAGATTCATACGACGGAAGAAATAAAGAACCTGAAACCTTACCAGTAAAATTTCCTCTACTCTTGGCTCAAGGTGTAGAAGGTATAGCTGTTGGTTTGGCTTGTAAAATTTTACCACACAATTTTATAGAGTTAATCGATGCTTCTATTGCGCATTTACGTGGTAAAAAGTTTATTTTGTATCCAGATTTTCCTACAGGAGGATTAATTGATGTTTCGGGTTACAACGATGGTTTACGTGGTGGAAGGGTGCGTGTGCGTGCAAAAATTAGTAAACTAGATAAAAAAACTTTGTTGATTAGTGAAATTCCTTATGGTACTAACACGCCTAACTTAATCGAAAGTATTGTAAAGGCTAACGAAAAAGGAAAAATTAAAATTAAAAAAGTTGAAGATAATACCAGTGACTCTGTAGAGATTCATGTGCATTTAGCTCCTAATATTTCGCCTGATAAAACCATTGATGCTTTGTATGCTTTTACAGATTGCGAAATGAGTTTGTCGCCCAACTCGGGAATTATACAGGACGATAAACCTAAGTTTATTGGCGTAAGCGAAATTTTACGTATTTGTACCGATAATACTTTGGAATTGTTAAAGATGGAGTTAGAAATTCGCAAAGGAGAATTAGAGGAACAATTGTTTTATTCTTCACTCGAAAAAATATTTATCGAGGAGCGTATTTATCATTCTATTGAAGATTTGCAAAGTGATGATTGGGAGGATGTGATTCGTACTATCGACCGCGAATTAGAACCTTTTAAACCTCAATTATTGCGCGATGTAACTCGTGATGATATATTGAAGTTGTTGGAAATTAAAATGAAACGTATTACTAAATTTGATTCCTTAAAAGCCGATGAAGCGATGTTGCGTATCGAGGAGGAATTACAAAAGGTTTTGTTTCATTTAGCTAATTTAGTGGATTATGCTGTAGATTATTACAAAAATTTAAAACGAAAATACGGGGAAGGCAAAGAAAGAAAATCTGAAATTAGAACTTTTGAAACTATTGAAGCGGCTAAAGTTGTTGCAATCAATAGTAAATTATATGTGAATAGAGAGGAAGGATTTATAGGTTTTGGTTTGAAAAAGGACGAATTTGTTTGTGATTGTTCGGATATCGATGATATTATCGTAGTTACTGAAGACGGAAAAATGATTGTAACCAAAATTTCCAATAAAGCTTTTGTGGGTAAAAATATCATCCACGTGGCAGTTTGGAAAAAAGGTGATAAACGAACAATATACAACTGTATTTATCAGGATGGAAAAAAAGGTGCAGTGATGGTAAAACGTTTTAATGTTACAGGTATCATTCGTGATAACGAATACTTTGTTACAAAAGGAACACCTGGAAGTCAGGTTTTATACTTCACAGCCAATCCAAATGGCGAAGCAGAAGTGGTGCATATTCAATTAAAACCCATACCAGGAATTAAAAAATTTGCTTGGGATTTTGATTTTAAAAAATTAGCGATTAAGGGTAGAGCTGCTGCTGGTAATATTTTATCTAAGTATCCTGTTAAAAAAGTTACCTTAAAATCCGAAGGTGTTAGCACATTAGAAGCTCGTAAAATTTGGTACGATGATACTGTTAGGCGATTAAATACCGACGGTAGAGGAACGTTTTTAGGTTCGTTTGCGGGAGAAGATAAAATTTTATGTATTATGCAATCGGGTACTTATAAACTCGAAAATTTCCAGTTAACCAATCATTTTGAGGAAGATATGATTGTAATTGAAAAATGGAATCCTAAAAAACCAATTAGCGCGGTGTATTGGGACCACGAAAAAAAGCAGTTTAATATCAAACGTTTTTTAGTGGAAGAAACCGATAGAATGGTACATTTTATTCCTGAAGAAGAAGGTTTTTACTTAGAGTTGGCTACAACTGATTGGAAACCTATGTTAGAAATTCAATATGCTAAAAATAAAGAAGGTGTTTTACCAGAACCAGAAACTGTAAATGTTGAGGAATTTATTGCTGTAAAAGGGTTAAAAGCAATTGGGAATAGGTTAACTAAAGACAAAGTAAAACATATAAATTTACTTGAATCTTTGCCTTATGAAGAACCAGAAGAAGAATATGAGGATGAGGAAGAGGAAACGGAATTTAAGCCTAAAACTTTATTTGATTTAGAGGATGAACAAAATAATGATGAGGATAAAGTTAGGGGTGAAATGGACAATGAAGAAGAGTAAATTTAAATAATTTATTTGATTTTTAGAATCTAATTTTCTTTCAACTTTATCCACAAAAAAAAAGGTGTTTCAAATTTTGAAACACCTTTTTTTATGAAGATTGTTTAGTTTTATTTTTTAAATCCTATAAGTATTGCAGCACAACCAGATTTAGCTTCTAGTGGATCTAAATTTGCAATAACTTTTAAATTAACAGTATGTTTAAATTTAAAGTCCCAGTGAGGAGCAGTTGAGAAATCTTGGCTATCATATAAAATATTACCCAATTCATCTTTTAATTTAAAAATTAAACCACCTTGGTTAAAACCAGTACATGCTGCAATTCTGTAATTTGTACCTTCAAAAAAAGTTGCATCAAATTCAGCTTCTTGTTCGCCGGATAAAAACGCACGGTAGTTTTGCCCGTCGGAAATATATTTAACAGTGAAGTTATTTTTGTGACAAAAATTGGCAATAGTATCACATTGAGCCAAAGATGAAAAAGATACAACCGATAAAAACGATAATATAACTAATATTTTTTTCATGATTTTGTTAGTTTAATAGTGGATTAAAGAATGATTTTTTTTCTAATTGCTTCAACTTTTTTAGCAATTACTGTAAACGTTTCATCAGATATTTTAACTTCAGATGCAGCGTTTATTGTTGTTGTTTTATCTTTTTTATTGTGCTCGGATTCCTTGTGAATATAAGCAATTTCTACTTCATCGTAAATTCCTAAAAGTTCCTCTAACTCATTAAATAATTCTTCAACACCATCTTCGTTTAAATAATTTACTAGCATTTTTTCTAATAAAGTATTGATAGTATGTTTTTGTTGTCCTACCATTTTTGTAATTAAAGGATTTTTTTGTTTAATACCCAATTGAGTAGCAAAATATAAACTTTCAATCCATCCACCAACAATAATTAAAGCACCAATATGTTTTCTGTTAGCAGTTTGTAAATAATCATCTGCTTTACGATAAGTGTTAGAAACTATGTATAATAAAGAATCTTTGTTATTTAAGTTTCTTTCGATTAAATCTAAAGTTTCATTGTCAAATGCATCACTTACACCCAAAACATCCGATAATTTTTTAGCAGCACGCATGTAATTTAAAGCTTCTTGCTGATTATCGTACAAAGTAGAATAGCCTAAATCTGCACCGTAAATACCTAAGTTTAAAGCTTGTTGCGTTACAGAGGTATATTTATTAACGTTTTTAGGTGAGTTTAACATTTTAGCATCGTATGATGCACCCGAAGATTTTAATATATTGCTTAATTGAATTGGAGAAGGAATACTAAATAAAGCACCATCATAAACGCCAACTTGTGGACCTGTAGGTAGCTCAATTTCTGGTTCAACTTCAACTTTAGGAGTGTCGTTACAACTTGATAATAAAAGTAGGGTAGAGGCTACAGAAAATAATCCCCATTTAATTTGATTAAGTTTCATTTTGTATACTTTTAGTGACAATTTAACAGTTTTTTAAAGTGATTTTAACTGCAAGCGTAAATATAAAATAAAATTTATTAAACCTTGCAAAATCAAATTAAAACTTTTTGTTCATTTAAATATTTTGTGTTGCAAAGTTAACAATAGAATTGAAATCACAAGGAGAAAACCATGATATTTGTGGAGTTTTTTTAAACCATGTAATTTGTCTTTTTGCATACCTTCGGCTAGCTTGTTTGATTTGTTCTATGGCAATTTTTACATTTTCATCATCAAAACCGAAGGTGTAGAATTCTTGATAACCAACTGTTTTTAAGGCTGTTAAATTTTTATATTCTTCTAATTTTTTAACTTCATCTAATAATCCTTTGGACATCATTATATCCACTCTGCGATTTATTTTTTCATATAATTCTGCTCTAGGTAGATTTAAACCAATAAAAACTGAATCAAAATTTCGTTTTTTGGAGCTTTTTGTTTGAAAATCTTGAATTCGTTTATTAAACTGTATAAGAACTTCCAAGGCTCTTAAAACTCTATGAGGATTGTTAATGTCTAAGTTTTCACAAGCTAAAGGATGTAAGGATTGTAAATAATCTACACAATATTTCAATCCATTTAGCTGGTAATCATTTCTAATTTTTGAACGGATATTTTCATCAATATCAGGAATTTCATCCAAACCAAAACAAAGTGCATTTACAAATAATCCTGAGCCTCCAACTAAAACTATCACATCCTTTTTTAAAAACTGTTGGTTTAAAATTTCAATAGCATCTGTTTCGAATTGCGAAACAGTGTAATTTTGGTGAATACTTAAAAAATCCAGCATTAAATGAGGTACTCCTTCTA
Organism: Bacteroidota bacterium; assembly: GCA_041191385.1. GTDB lineage: Bacteria > Bacteroidota > Bacteroidia > Flavobacteriales_C > JBEEPA01. Next base: position 7,058 of record JBEEPA010000143.1, read on the forward strand.
ATTCATCTAGAGTTGGCTTTGCAGTGCCAATACTCATTTCTTTGTAAAACTGCCTAGAATCGGCGTTAAGAACAACTGTATTTAATTTTTTGGCTAATTGAACACCTACAGCCGTTTTGCCAACAGCTGTAGGGCCAACTATACAAATTAATTTTTTGGTCATTCAATTTTACAAATCTAAATCATCAATGTTTTCGAACTTATATTCGTCGTCATCGTCCTCATCATCTTTCATGTTCAAAAACTCTAATTCATCATCAATAGATAATGGGTTTGATTTTTTGTAGGTAACCTTATCTTTTTTAGCTTTTCCAGCACCTTTAATAATGCTACTGTCTAAATCTTCATCATCTAATAAAAAATCCGACATTTGATCTAAATCTTCGATGTATTTTCCCTCAGATTCTAACAATAACACATCTTCAGAATCTTCTTCTTCAACTTTAACTTTTTCAATGTATTCCACATGAAAAGCTTTTAAAAAAAGATAGTCGTAATGATATAAAAAATGTTTTGTTTTGTTTTTAATAGCTTCTTCAATTGTTAAATCTTCCATTAAAACAACATCATCACTATCATTGTCCATGTCTTCTAATAAAATTTCTTCGCCTTTGTAATAACTTTCATCCGATTTAAAAAAGCTAGCCATTTCGCCTGAAGTTAAGTCAAACGAATCTAAAATAGCAAAATGTAAATCCTCAAAAGTTAAATTTCCAGGGATTTGAATTTTTCGAAAAATGTCTTTTTGGTTTGCAGGTGTGATTTTAAAAATAAAAGCATTCATAAATTAATTAAATTTAGTAATAGTTAAACCTAATTCAAATCCTTTTTGTTCCATGAATTTAATGGCTGATTTTGTATCGTTAGGAATAATGCCATCAAAAATAGCATCTTTTACCGATTCTTTAATTTCACCAATCAATTTGCATGGTCCGATATTAAAAGTTGACATAATTAGCTCTCCAGTAACAGGGTTTTTCCAATTTCTAATACTATCTCTCGCCTCAACATCTTTAATTTTTTCTCTAACAACTCTAAAATTACGTAAATATTTTTGAACTTTAAACTCATTTTTTGAAGTAATATCTGCCTCGCAAAGGGTCATTAAATCATCTAAATCATCTCCAGCATCAAAAAGTAATCTTCTAACCGCCGAATCTGTTACAATTTCTTTTGATAACACAATTGGACGTAAATGCAAAGCTACTAATTTTTGAACGTATTTTAGCTTTTCATTTAAAGGTAATTTTAATCTTTTAAAAATTTTGGGTGTCATGCTGGCTCCTAATGCCTCGTGGCCATGAAATGTCCAACCATTTTCCTCATCATACCTTTGTGTTTTTGGTTTAGCAATATCATGTAATAAGGCAGCCCATCTTAGCCATAAATCATTGGTATTTAAACAAATATTATCTAAAACTTGTAAAGTATGATGGTAATTGTCTTTATGTGATTTTCCATTTACCGTTTTTATGCCTTGTAAAGCTATTAGCTCTGGAAAAAATTGATGTAAAAGTTTAGTGTCGTTTAATAAATTAATCCCAATGGATGGTTTTGGCGATAACATTATTTTATTAAACTCATCCATTACTCTTTCTATAGTAATAATTTCTAATCTATAAGCATTATGAACTATGCTTTGATAAGTTATGGGATCTATTGAAAACCCTAGTTGACTAGCAAAACGAATTGCTCTAAGCATTCTTAATGGATCATCACTAAAAGTTTGAATTGGATCTTGAGGGGTAACGATTCGTTTTTTTTCTATATCAGAAATTCCATTAAAAGGATCAATTAATTCTCCAAATGTATTTTTATTTAAGGATATTCCCATTGCGTTAATGGTAAAATCTCTTCTTAGTTGATCATCTTTTATTGTACCTATTTCAACTATAGGATTTCTACTGTTTCTTTGGTAGGATTCTTTACGCGCACCTACAAATTCAATATCCCAATCTTCGAAATTAAACTGTGCAGTTCCGAAATTTTTAAAAACATTTACATTTTTGATTTGTAAAGCTTTAGCAACTTTTTCTGCTAATTCTATTCCTTTACCTTCAACAACAATATCGATATCTTTTGATGGTCGATTTAAAATTAAATCCCTAACATATCCACCAACCACCATAGCCTTACAATTTAATTCATCGGCTGCTTTTCCAACTATTTCAAAAATTTTAAATTTTTGTAAATGCTCTTGCACTATGTATAGGGTTTAAAATAGATTTTTAATTTTTCGGCGAATATAAGCTTTTTCGTAAAATAATTGTAAAAAAATAGTATTAACCTTTTCTATTTTGTAAGTAATTTTTAATTGTAAATAATACATGAATACTTTGGATGTATAAAATTGCTAAAAAAGGATAGGTATATCTTTCTTCTAAAGCTCTTTGTACGATTGTAAAATATAAAAAAGTAAGTAAAATGGGTATTAAAATTGGATGTAATGATGATTTGTTATTCCAAAATATTAATCCAATAATAGGAAATAAAAATAGTGAACAATGTATTATGTAAGATAATAATCGTAAAAATTCCATCCATATTTGATTGCGGTAATAGTGCTGAAAAATATATAAGTTTAAATTAGAATGAAATATCATTTCTTTAGCCACTTGAATAGGTGTGATTACAAATGAAGCAAAAGGATATGCTGAGATGAATTTTTGCTTATAATTTTTAAAGTTGTTTACTACTATTAATTCTTTTGCAGAATATTTTCCTTTTTGTGCATAAAACTCAATTTCTTTTAGGCTTTCGTAGTAATTATAAAGTGAATTTTTAAGATTTTTTTCGCCAACTAATTCCTGAACATTTTTAGGAAAAATGGATAATGTTAAGTCCCAATTTATACTTTGATTTTGTTTTGCATTTTTTTCCATATTTTTAACCCAATCATGATATTTTTCGCCATTAGGTTGATACATTTTTACCAATTCAAAAATTTCCTGATGAGGTAATCTATATACAGTTTGATTTTGTGGGTGATAAATAGGGTGCAAATAAATGGATTGATGATCTATATTGTAGCATCTAATTTTCCATATAGTAAATGGTGAAATACTTATTAAAATACATAAGCTCAGTATTTTAAATTTAAAATTTTTAACTAAAAATATATAGCTAAAAATAAACGGTAAAAATATAGGCTTAACCAAAATTAAATAGGATAATACAATAGCAGATAAATAAATTTTCCATTTTTGTTTTCCTGTTGCAAAAAACATAAATAGGGTTACAAAAAAAGGGGTAATACTTTCTGTTAATACATAATTTGTGAATCCATTAAATGTTGGTAAAATTCCCCAAATTATTGAAACTATCATTGCTGTTAAAAAGGTAATATTTATTTGTAAAAAAATAAAAAAAAGCAATACTGGAATTATAGCTTGTAAAATAATTTGTGCACCAACAAGTTTTTGTATATTGTGTGGCGTTATTTTTTTATCCGAACAAATAAAAATTCCTATAAACCAAGGGTAGCCTGGACTTCTTTTAAAATAACCTGAATTACCAAAACTATTTTCTTTCCATTCCTTTTTTTGAAGAAAATTTTGGATAGGTGAAATGTAGCTCCAATCGTCTTGAGTTATGATACTTTTAGAAAATCTTGTTTTTTCAGGATGGTTTTTATGTAAAATTTCAAGATTATGATTTTGAATAAAATAGTTTGAAAACCCAGAAATTAAAAAGATTATTACAGCTACTAAAACTTTTTTATCGCGTATCACGAGCTAAAAATTTAATAAGTTCATCTTTAGTTATTCCTGATTTTAATTTTCCGTTTTTAGCATATCCAATATCGCCACTCTCTTCGGAAACTAAAATGGCAATACAATCTGTTGTTTCTGTAATTCCTGCTGCTGCCCTGTGTCGCATACCAAATTTTGCTGGGAAATTTTCATTATCTGATACTGGTAATACACATCTAGCTGCAATAATTTTATCTTCACTGATAATTACTGCACCATCATGCAGCGGACTTTCTTTGCAAAAAATACTTTCGATTAAACGGGAAGATAATTTTGCTAACAATTTATCACCTGTATTTATGTAAAATGACAAATCGTGCTGGTTGGTTATTACCATTAATGCTCCAGTTTTGGTTTTAGTTAAGTTATTTATTGCATTTAAAATAGGAGTGAAATCCATTTCTTGTTTAGTAGTGTTTTTTTGAGAGGGAAATAAACGTTTGAAAAACTTTAACTGATCACTATTCCATGATTTTAAGCCAATTACTACTAAGAACTTCCGAATTTCTTGTTGAAATAAAATGATTAATGCAATACCTCCAACACCTATAAACTGACGAATAATGGTGCTTAATAATTTCATTTCTAGAGTATCTACAATTAAGCCAATTAAATAAATAGAAAGTACACCTATAAAAATATTTACTGCAACTGTTCCTTTTAAAATTTTGTAGAGTTGATACAATAAAATACTCACCAATAAAATATCTATTAAATCCTTTATACCAAAGGGAATTATAAATAAATTAAAAGTGTTTATCATTTGTAAAAAGTGCTTGTAGATTAAGGAATTTCTTTTAAAATTTTC